>CAYLZS010000436.1:0-6639 GCA_964388065.1 uncultured Granulosicoccaceae bacterium | reverse complement strand
GACACCAAAGTTAAAACGTAGCGGGGGAATATCTCCGGCGAGTGAGGGCACAGAGGCATTGCCGGAAAACGTCGTGTCATCCAGCACAATCGTTAAATCGTTTAAGGCAGCACTCGAATCGGTTGCATTTAAAGCCATGGAAAGACTCGCCCGCTTAAGCACCGACTCATCGGCGGTGACAGGCGCATCTATTCCCAACGTAGCAAAGAGATCAAGCGGATTGAATTCATTGCTGGACAACTGCCCGGTAATAGCAGGCGCTGTATCCAGATTGGCAACATTTGCATTGCCACTGATAATCAGACCGAGTGCATCGAGTGACAATCCCTTTATGGATATTGTCTGCTCGGAAAGTTTTGCCAGTATATCTGCATTAAACGTTGCATCGAGTTTGCCATCGGGCAGCGCATCACCAAGAGCATTGGTTTTTAGTGTCAGACCATTTAGTGTGTAGACCTGATTCTCCAGATCAACAGTGACTTCGCCATTACCGCTAACGTCAGCAGCCAGTCCCATGCTGTTACTGGAGAGGCCAAAATCTGTGCTCAGATCAAAAGGCTTTTGCAATTCGATAGCACTGGTTTTGAGGTTAAAGCCGGCAAGCTTTGCATCGGTTCCTGACTGTGCATCATTCCATGACACATTGGCATCGCTTATCGTAATACCACCAACAGACAGTGCACTAACAGGTGCCGAATTACCTTCTGCCTCAGCTTCCACCCCAGTGCTTGTATCATCACTTTCTGCAGCAGCGTCACCGGAGCCGACCAGATCGTCCCAGTTGCTCGTGCCATCTGCGGCCCGCTGCAGATCAAGCGAGAGACCCTGCAACTCTACCGTGCGTACATTGACTTCCTTTTTTAAAAGTGGCAACAGCTCCACTTTTACATCGGCACTTCTCATTTGAGCAAACGGAGTATCACCAAAGCCTTCGGCATTGGCCAGCGCAATATCGCCGATCGATACACCAGCCCACGGAAAAACCGATGGTTTCAGGTCACCGGCAATAATCAGATCGCGACCGGTATGCTTTTTAACCTGAACCTGTATTGTGTTCCTGAAGTCGTTCCAGTCAACAAGGTAGACAAGAGCTGCCGCGGCCACACCGATTAGCAAAACCAGTGCAAACAGGCTGACAACAAACCACTTCAATACCTTCATTAGTACCTGCCTTTTTATAGCTGTAATATTTGAGATTTATATTTGACTGCGAAAGCGGTACTTCAGGGGAACACTCTACCGGACACAACTTATCAGATCAGACTGCAATTTACATTCTGATTCACAATTGCGATTTCGTATGACAGAGGTTTAGCAACCCGCATGCAGGTCTGATTTGATGTTAGCGAGGCAGAGCCCAAACTGAGAAATGCAGATCGTTGTATTGCGGAGAACTATGTCGAAAATAATTCAACATTCGATACGTTGTTGTATTACACGCTAAACCTGTGGGTATGTGCCAGTCTGTATCCCGGAAACGCCGGAAACAATAACAGGTATTGGTTTAGTCGGGAAGCTGGAAGATCTGTAGTACTAAATAAACCTGCAGGACAAAATAACCCGCAGGCTTCTCCCCACCAGCTATCTGGTGGGGTCTGATAAATTATTTGATCGCATCAACCGTGATTTCAACACGTCGATTCAGACGACGTCCGTCCCTTGTGTCATTGCTGGCAAGCGGTGTAGATTCACCCGCACCTGATGCCACAACCGGGAACCCCGGAATGACACTTTCAAACCAGTTCTTGACCGTTTCTGCCCGACGTTCAGAAAGCGCCTGATTGTATGCCTCTGAACCATTACTGTCAGTATGACCAACCACTTCGACCTTCTTTACGTCTTTGAACGCTCGAAGCATGGCAGATAGCTTACGCATCTCGTTACTGCCTTCAGTGCTAAGCAGGTCCGAGTCGAACTGAAACATTGTTCTTCCCACAAGTACAATTTTTTCCGACTTTGGCGCTGGCGCTGGCGACGGTTTAGCCACTGTTGCCGGTTTGGATACCTTAGCTACAGGCTGAGGAGCAGGTTGAGCTGCTGTCTTGGCAACCGCTTCTTCTTCACCTTCACAGGCACCGATTGTGTCATTTTTCGAATAGGCACTCGATTGAACGCAGCTTCCATCCCCTGATACCACTACAATGCCGTCAGCGGATAAATAGCTCGTTGAGGTGGCTTCGATACCACCGGACGAGGAGGACCCTCCCGTACCACAGGCCGCCAGGAACATTGTCACTGCAGTACCGATAACGAGTTTTGCTCGCATTTGATTGACTCCATCTTGTTACATCGATTTACCAGATCGCCTGAGTAACGACCATTTATCCAGCTGTTATACAGCAGCTCGTAACCCTTGTTAACTACCCAATCGGCATTTTCAGTAACGTTTGACGATTCCTTCAATTTCCTGCCCCCAGGCCGCCCCTGTACGCTGAAATTTCGCGGTATTCAGTGCGACCGGGATCTGACTTTTCAGACTCACTGCAGCAGGAGCACACAATTTAGTGAAGTTACTTTGCAACCTCGTTGTTGACATTTAACGGGGAGAACCGTATCAATTAGACTATTCGCAGTCCGACTGTTTCAGATTTGAAATACAATCCCGTTGACACAACAGGTAAAACTAAATGCCAGCTTATCCAGATAACATCTTCACATTGCCCAAAAAACTAGCGACCTTTATTACTATCGCTTTTGCCGTGTGCATTATTTGTATGAATACCAGCATAGCCGCCGATAAACCTGTCAGTAAGACTGAAAGCGGTGCTGCAATTGGCAGTCATGATTCGGTTGCCTATCACTCTCTGTCGCGCAATCCGCACGCCGAAGCCACGCCGGGCAATAAAACCTGGGTCGTGGAATACCTCGGTGCAGAGTGGCACTTTGCCTCTAAAGAAAATGCCGATCTGTTTCGAGCAAATCCTGATAAGTATAAGCCCGCCTACAACGGCCACTGTGCAAACGCTCTTAGCATCGGCAACGGGTTAGTCAAAACCAACGGCAAAGTATGGGAAATATTTGGCGATCAACTGTATCTATTTTTCGCTGAACGCGGACGCAGCAGATGGCTCTCGACTGATGATATCGGGCCCTATAAGGCAGTTGCAGATGCCGAATGGGCAAAATTATCTCAGTAACTGCAGCCATACAAGGCTGACTCGACAACAGACGGTTGTGAAAATTTGCCCTGGTTAGCGTCTGTATCAACCAGCGCCCGCCAACCGTTTCAAACAAATTTTACGTCGTTAAAAATTTGCAATTGAATTAATTTATTATTTGCATATATAATGAATTATGCAAATTGATGACATTGAACAGGCGGCGGAATCAGTAGCCGATCTGCTAAAGCTTTTGTCAACACCAAACCGTCTTTTGATTCTGTGTCATCTAACCGAATCAGAACAATGCGTTGGTGATCTTTGCGATCTTGTCGGAATGAAGCCGCCTGCGATGTCTCAGCAATTAAAGATTCTTCGTACCGAAGGCTTGCTGTCCTCCCGACGGGATGGCCAGACAATCTTTTATTCCATTGCAGATGAAAACGTTAAAAAGCTAATGGCGTTTCTATACGAAACCTATTGCAAAGAACCAGTAAAGCGCCGCAAAAGAGGCCTGACAACCAATGCATGATTTTATTCTCGCCCTGACAGGCGGCGCTATGATCGGACTGGCAGCAGTGATACTCAGGGCAGTATTCCTGGCGTCAGCGGCATACTAAATCAGTTGCTTCCACCCTACTCAGCAAACGTGGAATGGAGAGTCAGTTTTGTACCAGGTGTAGTCGCAGCGCCAATCGCCACTCTGCTTATAACAGGCTACAGACCTCCGGTTGAAATCACGCCCAATGTTGCCTTACTGATAGCCGGTGGAGTTCTGGTTGGTGTAGGGACTGTACTGGGCAGTGGCTGCACCTCGGGACACGGTGTGTGTGGGTTGTCCCGTTTATCTGCTCGCTCTGTCATTGCAACTGCTATTTTTATGTTCACTGCAATTATCACCGTGTCGCTTGGCAAAATGGTCTTTGGAGCTTAGATCATGAGGCAACTAAGCGTTTTCTTTAGTGGTTTGTTGTTTGGTGGTGGCCTGATAGTCTCCGGCATGATCAACCCAGCCAAAGTAATAGGCTTTCTCGATCTGTTCGGACAATGGGATCCATCTCTGGCCTTTGTAATGGCTGGAGCTGTGGCAGTGACGTTTATCGGATTTCGGTTTGTTCTGCGGCGTGATCGACCTTACTTTGCGCCGAGCTTCTCACTACCATCGAGCACCGACATCGACGCTCCTCTTTTGTTTGGCCCTGCTCTGTTTGGCATCGGATGGGGGCTTGTCGGTCTGTGCCCGGGCCCTGCCATTGCCGCTTTAGCTGCATCGCCACAAACCACCTGGGTGTTTTTTGTGTCAATGGTTATGGGTATGTGTTTGATTAAATGTTATCGATTGAAAAGTTACATCGGATCTATTAAAACACACAAGACGATTTAACTTACCGCGCAATCGACCCCCGGATCATAGTTATCATTCAGTCGTCACAACCTGTTCAAAACAGCTGAAGCCTCGGTAAAGAAGTTTTCTGTACCAAAGTTACCGGATTTAAGTGTCAAAGCTAAATCGATATTATCACTAATACAAAATGTCCAGGGCACACCGGGAGCTATCTCCGGGCCAACAGACAACGCGGTGACACTCAACGCCTGTGTCACAGCACCCGAAGATTCACCACCTGCAATAATGAATCGGCGCACACCTTTGTCTCTTGCAAATACAGCAATAGCGGCCAGTGCCTCTTCAACAACCTCACCAGCCCGATCCACCCCAAGCTTTTCTTGCGCCTCCTTCACACTGGCGGGGTTTGCGGTAGCGTAGATCAGTGGCGCATGTTGCAGGTCCTGCTTTGCCAACCAGTCGAGGCACGATTGCACACCGTGCTCTGCCAGTAAAAGCGGGTCTAGCTGGTATGCGGGTGCGCCAGTGGCACAGTAGTGAGCTACCTGTGCGTTGGTCATTTCCGAACAACTTCCGGATAAAACTACAGTGGATTTTTCGGGAGCCTGGTGAGTTATTTGTGCGGCCTTTACATCCAGCAGGCCGTCTTCGTTGTACAGACCTGGCAATGCCATCGCAATAGCTGACCCACCGGTCATTAGCGGCATATTGCGACAAGCTGTTGCAATAGTGCGAAGGTCTTCATCGGCAACCGCATCGACAATAAGATGTGCTGCATTATTTTTTTTGGCAAGTGATGCCATTTCTGCTTTAACAGCATCTGCACCCCGCGCCACTGTCAGTCGATTGATCAGTGCAACCGGTTTTGTTACCTGAGGTTCAAGCAAACGCATCAGGTTACTGTCTCGCATCGGCGTTAACGGGTGGTTTTTCATCGGGCTTTCGGCAAGTGGCTCTGTACCCACAAAAAGGTTGCCCATAAATATTGATCTGCCGTTTTCCGGAAATGCCGGGCAATAGATGGTTTGCTCTGCACCCAGTGCATTCATCAACGCCTCCGCTACCGGACCGATGTTGCCTTTGTCGGTACTGTCGAAGGTTGAACAGTACTTCCAGAAGAAGCGTTGTGCACCTGCCTTTTGCAACCAGCGTAGCGCGGCACTGGTATCGCTAACTGCTTCTTCTACAGATGAAGTGCGACATTTAAGCGCGATGACTTCAAGTGCTGCAGTGTTCTCGGGTGGCATATCAGGTACACCAATACGCAATGAGACCGATGCACCGCTTCGGGCGAGTAGTCCGGCAATATCAGTTGCACCGGTAAAGTCATCTGCAATACACCCCAGAACGGTTTTCATATTGCTAATCTGCCCCACCTGGAAGATTCAATTTGGCATCTCGTGCGTAGACTTTAGCAACGGCAGCATCGTCTTCGCCACCCAGCCCCATCTCAGCTGCAGCTAAAAACTGCTGCAAAGCTGCCGAGGTTATTGGTGCATTAAAATTGGCAGCACTGGCAATGTCGAGCACAATGCCAAGGTCCTTAGGCCAGATATTGACCGAACTCAGCGGTGTGTAATCACCATCGACAATATGTGGCGCACGATTTTCAAGCATCCAGCTGGTGCCGGCACACTTTGAGATGACTTCAACAAACTTTTCAGGCGTGACTCCCTGCGTCATACCGAAAGTCAGTGCTTCAGCCATGGTGGCTATATGAACACCTGCGAGTAATTGATTGACCGATTTCATCGCAGATCCGGCCCCGGCACTGTCACCTAAACTAAAGACCGTCTCCGCCACAGCATCGAGAACCGGAGATGCTGCAGCAAATGCGTCCGGTGACCCCGATGCCATAACAGACAACTGGCCAGTGGCGGCTTTTGCAGATCCGCCGGAAATCGGTGCATCAAGATAGAGCACACCAGATTCTGCACAACGTGATTCCATCTGGCGGGCAAAGTCCGGTGGCACCGTAGCACAGGCCAAAACAACTGCACCATTGCGTAGCTTTGGTACCACACCGTTATCACCAAAAAGTACGCTTTCGGTTTGTGCAGCGTTTAGCACCACAACAACGACAGCGTCCAGACTGGCGGCTGCTTCTTCAACTGTTCCTGTCGCACCACCCTCTGCCTGAAAGCGCGACACCTGAGCATCCACAACATCAAATCCGTAAGTGGCATGCCCCGCCTT
>CAYLZS010000435.1:0-21647 GCA_964388065.1 uncultured Granulosicoccaceae bacterium | reverse complement strand
CTACAATATAAAGGATCAAATGTATTACTTAAAGACCCCTGCCTCATGACCGATTGTTTCATCTACGGTGGCCGCTCAGATGCGTTGCCGATAGTCCTCGTCAATTCTGCAAACTTCAATCGGGCGCTTAAGAAATTTTCCAAACAGCAGGTGCGCTGGCTCGAAGAAAATGCATTCACCGGCAAGCCGGGCAGCCTTTGTGCACTTCCGGGTAAAGACGGTAGTGTTGAAAGATATATTGCAGGCATCGAAAATGTCGAAGACCCGTTTGCGGTTGCTGATTTGCCGAAGCGTTTGCCTGAAGGCGAGTACACGCTTGAAGGAAGCGGTGTCAGAGCCAACCTCGAAACACTCGCTGTGGGCTGGGGTCTCGGTTCTTATGTATTTAACCGTTATAAAAAAAACGGGGTAGTGAAAGCAAAACTCAAACTTCCCAACTCAGCGGATCACCAGCGTATTCAGGAAACAGTTGCCGCCACTTATCGCGTACGGGATCTTATCAATACCCCCGCAGAAGATATGATGCCGCAGCATTTGTCATCAGTAGTGGCTGAGCTTGCACAGACACATGGCGGTGAGTTTGCTGAAATTGTTGGAGATGATTTACTTTCTGAGAATTATCCCTGCATTCATACGGTGGGTAGAGCGAGTATTCATCCACCGCGTCTGATTGAACTGGAATGGGGTAGTAAAAAGCATCCGTTAGTTACATTGGTCGGAAAAGGCATTACGTTTGACAGTGGTGGTCTGGATATAAAACCTGCCGCTGGTATGCGGACCATGAAAAAAGATATGGGCGGTGCCGCTCATGCGATTGGACTGGCGCAGCTGGTAATGGCGCTTGAATTGCCGGTGCGATTGAGGTTGTTGGTAGCATCCGCAGAAAACGCGATATCGTCAAACGCGTTCAGGCCGGGTGATGTTATTCATACTCGCAGTGGAATTACTGTTGAGGTAGACAATACTGACGCTGAAGGTCGTCTGGTTTTGTGTGATGCATTGTCAGATGCATGTGACGAAAACCCTGATCTATTGGTCGATTTTGCAACGCTTACGGGTGCGGCAAGAGTAGCGGTTGGCACTGAAATAGCGGCCTTCTTTAGCAATGATCGCGAGATTGCTAACCTGGTTCGCGAGTCAGGTGTTAGCGCTTACGACCCGACATGGGAACTGCCGCTGCATGCAGGGTACCAGTCTTATCTGAAAAGCCACGTTGCAGATATGCAGAATGCGGCCAGCACGCCGTTTGGCGGGGCTATCACTGCAGCACTCTATTTACAGAAATTTGTTGATGACAATATCCGCTGGCTGCACTTTGATATTATGGCCTGGAACAACAGAGCAAGAAGTGGCAGGCCAATTGGTGGTGAAGCAATGGGACTGCGCGCGATGCTTGCGTCTCTTGAAGAGCTGTATTGCAGTTAAACACGTATTCAGGAATTTAATTTCAGGATTTCTATGGCTGAGGAAACTAAAGAGCACGTGGATGTATTGTTGCGTGATGGCAGCTATCCAGCTACGGCCGAACAAGTAATTATTGCTCTCGATAAACTGGGTGTTAGTAATAAAACTATATCTCACCCACCAATGAGAACAGTCGAAGATTCTATTGCACTGCGAGACGGTGTTGCCGGAGGATTCTCCAAAAACCTTTTTCTGCGCAACAAAAAAGGCATCATGATTGTGGTCACGTTGCTTGAGGATCGAAAAATAAATCTGGCTGCACTTGGCGCACAACTTAAAATGGGAAAATTAAGTTTTGCGAGCCCCGAAAGACTGATGTTATATCTCGGTGTCATTCCAGGTGCGGTAACACCGCTTTCTGTGATTAACGATAAAGACGTTGTTGTAACAGCAGTGCTGGATAAAGCACTGTTAGAAAAAGACCCGCTGCACTTTCACCCCTGTGATAACTGCAAAACTACTACCATAAGTTCTGAAGGTTTATTGCAGTACATGCGGGCGTATCACAATGACCCAATGATTATCGATTTTGATAATCCCGAGTTGGTTGGGTAACGGAAGCATTTCAATCAGGCGCGGATGCAGCAGGTTGTTTGCCATAATCTGTTGTACAAGCCGAATAGCGACCATACCGGTAGAATACGGATGCATTTAGTATCCCGGCGATGCTACTTTGCATGGGTAGTGGTAGTAGCTAGACGGATCTGGTTCTTGTTGGTGCTCGAACTATATTCCTCTGTTTACTCCGCTCGTGGGAGGAGGAAGCTAATTTGATCTGACTCCGTATGCCCAAGGTGCGTGCGGGTGTCATTAAGACGGTGGTTGTCAAAACCGTCTAGGCGCGCGGGCGCGCCTCCCTGAAGATGATGTACAGGCTGCTGGCAAAAATCACCACAGCACCAAGTAATGTCATTGCATCGATATACTCAGCGAAAAAAACAACTCCGATAATCACCGTCCAGAGCAGCCGTAAAAAATCCAGTGACATAACGGCTGTGGCATCAGCCATAGACAGTGCGGTAGTCATACACAGGTGACCCAGTGTACCCAATGCTCCAACAAGTACCAGTTGCAGTAGTTCATTGCCGGATGGAGTTTCTCCAAACACAATAAACAACGGCAGAGACAGTACAGTCAGTGTGATGCCGCTCCAGGCAACGATACTTGCGGTTCTTTCTGTGTTGGCCAGAGTTTTAACAATGACCAGGTTAAAGCCCCAAAAAAGGCTTGATACCAATACCAGCAGGGCAGACGGATTAAACGAACTGCCTGCGGGTCGCAGAACAATTATTACGCCGATAAACCCCACCGTGATAGCGACGATTCTTCTGGCTCGTACGCGTTCACGCAAAATCAGTACAGCTGCGATGGTGCCAAAAATTGCGGCACTAAAACTCAGGGCTGTGGCTGTCGCGATTTCAACTCTCGCCAGTGCAGTAAACCATAGCACCATGGCAAGAATACCACTGACACCGCGCAGCAGATGCAATGGCAGATTTTTGGTGCGAAGAGAGCCAGTGCCGTTGCGCAACACCAATGGCAGGACAGCAAGCAGTCCAAACAGGTTGCGCATGAAGGTAATGGTATACACGTCGACGCTCACGCTCAGGTGGCGAATAAGGCCATGCATGCCGGAAAGCGCCGCGGTCGCTGCCACCATAAAAAGCAGGGCTTTGAAAGTAGAAGGCTCGGCCACCTTGAAATCTGTTGCGGGCAAAGGAATCTGCGGTCGTGAATTGGTTGAGTATCTCACTGATCACTGTTCCGGTGCGACAGGTTTTTAGATTTGACTAATAGTGCGGCAAATACCAGGTTGGCGATCGCTTGACGGGGCACATATACTGACTGCACGCAAACGCTGATAAGCGAATATGAATACGCCGGTTGACCTGCCACGATTTCACTCTACCTGTCCGCACGACTGTCCGAGCACCTGTGCGCTGGAAGTCGAGAAAATAGACACACATACAATCGGCCGGGTGTATGGCGCAGACAATTCTTATACACAGGGAGTCGTGTGCGCAAAAGTGGCGCGTTACGCAGAACGGATTCACCATCCGGATCGTCTGGGTAAGCCGTTGCGAAGAACGAACCAAAAGTCTGCAAGTGGCGAGTTTGAACCTGTCTCATGGAACGACGCATTAGATCTGGTTGCTGAAAATATGCAGTCTGTTATTGCAGAGTATGGAGCTGAGGCGATTTGGCCTTACCACTATGCAGGCACGATGGGATTAGTGCAGCGCGATGGCATAGAACGTTTTCGAAATTGTCTGGGAACATCACTGCAACACTCTACTTTTTGTACAACACTTGCTGATGCCGGCTGGAACGCAGGTATTGGTTCCAAGCGAGGAGCTGATTCACGACTTATTGTCGAGAGTGATCTTATTGTTGTCTGGGGCGGCAACCCGGTTAATACCCAGGTAAACCTGATGCATCATATTGCTGCTGCGAGAAAGCGTGGTGCAAAGCTTGTGGTGGTGGATCCGTATTGTACCGGCACCGCAAAGAAAGCTGATCTTCATATGATGTTACGACCCGGGACCGATGGTGCGCTGGCCGTAGCAGTAATGCATGTATTGCTTGAGGAAGGCTATGCAGATACTGAGTATCTTGATCGCTATACTGATTTTTCAGATGATGTGGCGCGGCATCTTAAACATAAAACCCCTGCCTGGGCTGCAGAGATTACAGGATTATCTGTTGAAGAGATCGTCCGGTTTGCACGCTTGTTTGGTGAAAATAAAAAGAGTTTTATACGCAGCGGTTATGGATTTTCCAGAAGCCGTAATGGTGCGGTCAATGTGCACGCCGTTAGTTGCCTGCCCGCTATTACCGGCGCCTGGCGCGAGCGTGGTGGTGGCGCGTTGTATTCCAATGGCGCACTGTATTCCAATATTGATAAAACGCTAATCGAAGGGCTGGATTGTAAAGGCAGTGTACGTGTCTTTGACCAGTCCCGAATTGGCGATATATTGCTTGGCAATCCGGTGGATCTGCAGGGAGGCCCACCGGTTAAAAGTGTATTCATGCAAAACACCAACCCGGCTGTTGTCGCGCCAGAATCAAACAAAGTAATCGCAGGTCTAAAACGTGACGATTTATTTTTATGTGTGCATGAGCAGTTCATGACAGACACCGCACGTTTTGCAGATGTTGTTCTGCCGGCAACAATGTTCCTCGAGCACGATGATCTGTATATCGCAGGTGGCCACACCCACGTACAAATGACAAAAAAGATTGTCGAACCGTTTGATCAATGTCGCAGTAATCACCAGGTGTTGTGTCAATTGGCAGAGCGGCTTGGTATCGAACATCCGGGTTTTACAATGACGGAGTGGGATTTGTGCGATCACACTCTGAAAACATCAGGCTTTCCTGATGCTGACAAAGTGCATACCCAACATTGGGTTGATGTTGCACCTGACTTTGAAGATTGCAATTTCCTGAATGGATTTGATACACCAGACAGCAAGTTCCATTTCGTACCGGACTGGAGTCGGGTAGGGCCGAATCACCACAATATGCCGAAGATGCCTGATCACTGGGACGTGACTGACGCATCATCTGACGAATATCCATACCGGTTGGTAGCAGCGCCCGCCAGACAATTCCTCAATACAACTTTTACTGAAACACCCACTTCAGTTAAATGCGAAATAAGACCGACAGCTCTGATTCACCCGGAAGACTTACAAGAGCTGTCTGTGACAGATGGTCAGAAGGTTCGCCTGTCCAGCAAGTGCGGTGATGTGGTTGTTTATGCCAAAACGTTTGATGGTTTACAAAAAGGTGTAGTGATTATGGAGAGTATCTGGCCTAACTCTGCCTTTGAAGAGGGCGTCGGTGTTAACGCACTGGTAAGTGCTGAGCCGGGTTACCCAAATGGTGGAGGCGTGTTTCACGACACTGCGGTTAAGATTACCGCGATTGGCTAATAGAAGACCGGCTACAACCCTAAGATATAGAGTCGTTAGTCGAGCCCGAATCTCGCAGATACACCAGTCTGTTAATTAACTGCTAAACCAACGTGCCACCAACCTGCTTAGGGAAATAATCCTCACAGCTGCCTTCACGGTGTACATCGGCGGTTGCACAGTGCAGCCCTCCGCCAAATGGATAGGCATCCCGGAATGGCATCGGCAATACTTCCATACCCAGTTTATCCATTTGTTCCATTTGCTTTGTTTCACTGGCTTCGACCACCACGGTTTTATGGTCAAGTACCAGGCAATTCATTGACAACCATACACTGGAGTAACACAGAGGTGGAGGGGTGTTATGAACCGGAGCGGCTGCATCAACAATTTCCCAGTCGTTTTGATTGAAGATCTTGCGCTGCTCATCGGGCAGGGGTCTGTTCGGGTTGTTGATGATCAGACCTGGTTTTAGTGGTACGAAGGTCGCATCGATATGAATCGGATACGGGTCCCCGGGAAAGTTAACCGAATGTATACGGTGGTCCGGGAAATGCCTTTTCAACCATTCCATCCCGCGTCGATTGGTTGTGAGTCCGTGCTGGCAGAACAGATCTTTGCCGAGACGCATAACATCGGCAGCGTCGAACAATGGCTCGTGTTCATTGGTAACAAAGTCTAGCGCTGCGGTGCGTTGCAAACGCTCGTCAATGGTAATTTCATCGAAGTACCCGGGCTTATAAGATTCATTTGACAGTCTCGGTCTTGGTGCCTGTTCCCATTTAAAATTCGGGTCTTCATCGAAATAGCGTTGCATCAGGTCATGGTAGGCAAGGTATTCGAAGTAGCGACAGCGGAAAGACATTGGCGCGCTAAGAATTTCGTTGCCTACGGTCAACAGTACATCCCTGGGAGGCATGCAGCCAAACATGGAGGCGGTGCTGAAATCTGGCGTGTTAACGGCTTGATTCCACTGAATTGGTGACGGTCGATCAACAGTGATGCCGCGTCCTTCAAGTAGATCTACCAGATTGTCGAGCTGGATATTTGCTTTCTCTACTGTCTCCAGCGGACGTGGACCCCACATGCCTCGCATGTCGCTGTCTTCAGGGACTTTTGCTTCAGTTGCGGGTTCAGTTGGTGGAATACAGGTGTGGTCGGCGCGACCAACGATAATGTGTTTTACCGGATCAAATTCGTTCCAGGAGTTGACTTTGACCATGTGTTTTCTCTATTCGTGAGTAGCCGGCTACTATAAGAGCGAACATGGTCTGCGGACAAGTGGCGTAGACGACACCTGTAGTTTTGATCTACGGCAAGAAAATAATTGTGGTGCTGCAGAAACAAAAAACCCGGCGGTGCCGGGTTTTTGTAAAGCGCTGGGTAAAGTTAGTTAACCGAAGTCAGGCTAGTTTCCTATCTCCTGGCCATCTTTTCGATAAGTGCCATTCAAAATACTGGTTGATGCTTTCGACCATTGGTATTTCCTGGCCCGCTGCACGGATACGCCTATTCGTTCCGCATAGTGCGTAACTTCGCGCTCACCCCAGTTAGATATCTGATCAAAAGTGGTAATTCCATTTCGATTCAAGGCACCGGCGATGGTTTGTGTGACACCTGGCAGCAATGTCAGGTCGTCGCTGCCATCGGGCCGGTGAATGCGATGACCGTCTGATGTGTATTGAGCGCGTTGTGATGAATGGTATCCGGTGGCACCGGTAAGCGCTTCAGTGTCTGCATCTGACCTGACAAATACTCGGGGTTTGGTATCTGCAGATTGTCTTGTCTCAACCTGTTGCAAGCCACTTGTTGCTGTAGTGCTATGCGTTGTGCCGCTTGTATAGCTTGCATTTGTTGTTACCTGAGTTGAAGGTCTGATGCTGTTGTCACGCTCGTGTAACCTGGCACGCAGATCTTCGAGCTCGGTAGATTGCTGGGCAATCTTGGTATGGAGTTGCAAAGTATTTTCAGCCTGCTGCTCCAGTGAACTAACCAGTGCGCTTTGAGCGTTTTTTTCATCGGTCAACATGGCGATGCTCGATTGCTGCTGTTTGCTGCGCAATCGGTTGTTGGTGATCTGTGTATTCAGACGAGCAAGTTCATCATCGCGATCCTGCAATGCTCTTGTCAGTGTGTCATTTTGCTTTTGTTGTTCTTCAAGAAGCTTTTGTACCGGGCCACCGGTGACTGCGGCTTCCTGCAGTTCGATTTGAGTTTTACGCAGCTCGGCATCTCTTTCGGTCAGCGTTAAGCGAAGTGCCTCTGCGGCGGATAGCTCACGGTTTAATCGCTGGCTCTCGCTCTCTTCAAAATTCAGCTTGCTGCGGAATTCGGTAAGCTTGCCTTCTTTTTCTTCAAGCTTTGATGAGATCCGCTGGTTAATTTCAATTTGCTTTGAAAGGTCAGTTTTATGTTGCTCGATAGAACGTGTCTGATCGTGCAGTTTAGCGTTTAGAGTTTTAAGATCGTTCTGTAGCGAATTATTTTGATTTGTAAGGTCGGTGGTTGTCTGTTTGTATTTGCTTTCGTTCGCGTCTGACGCTGATGTCAGTTCGTTGCGAAGATCCTGTAGCTGGCTTTCCTTTGACTTAGTCAGTTCCGAAATCTGGCTTTGCAAACTGCCAATGACGGATTTGTATTCGTCTCGGGTGTTTGCCAAAGAATTCATATCCTGCTGTAGCTTTTCCAGTGCGACATTGCCCTGGGTCTGCAACTCACCTAATTGAGTGGATACCTTATTTCTGCTTGCAGCGATATCATCAATCTCAGCGCGGAGTTTATTGCGGCTGACAGCGGCATCATCGATCTCGGTGCGAAGTTCATCGCGGTTGGCTGATACGTCTTTGAGCTCAGTGCGGAGTTTGTCACGGCTGGTGGATACGTCT
The DNA here is from genome assembly GCA_964388065.1 of uncultured Granulosicoccaceae bacterium. Classification (GTDB taxonomy): domain Bacteria; phylum Pseudomonadota; class Gammaproteobacteria; order Granulosicoccales; family Granulosicoccaceae. The sequence goes on along the minus strand of CAYLZS010000435.1, from coordinate 13,381 downwards.
TCGAGTTCAGCCCGGAGTTTGTCGCGATTGGCTGAAACATCGTTGAGCTCAGCGCTTAGCTTGACGAAGCCTTGCTCTTTTTCGTTTAGTTTCTTTTGTAGAGTATCGCGTTTGTTGGCAGATTCTGTGAGCATTTCATTTAACGCCGAAACCTCTGCGCTCTTGCTCTTTATTCTGGACTCTGACGTACTATTGAGTCTTGCCTTCAAACGTTGAACTTCCTGTTCCTCGTGTTGCCTGGCCGATTTAATCTGCGAGTTAAGTTCGGTTGTTTGTTGTCTTGCCTTTGAAAGTGCCTGATCGCGATCAGAGATTACGCGCTTCAGGTCGACTATTTCTGTTTTAAATTTATTTTCTGCTTCTTTGTACTGCGCGGTCTGTTTGTCGAAGTCCTGCTCGCGGGTTTTCAAGGCCGAGCTTGAGGTGGTCAATTCCTCAACTTTGCTATGCAGATTTTTAATGTCTGTGTTTTTGTTTTCAAGCATTAAATCGTAGTCACGCTTTTGCTTTTCTACCGTTGCTGTAGTGTCTTCGACTTTTTTGGTAAGTACTTCTACTTTTTTGTCGTACTCAAGCGATGCGTTTTCAATTTGATTGCGACCAGACTCAGAGGTTGTCAGTTGACTGCGAAGATTCTCAACCGTGGTGTCTGCTTCTTTTACACGCGCGCGCAGGCTATCGATGACTTTGTCGTTTTCGCGCACGGCGCTTCGTAATGCGCTGACTGTTTCAGTGGCTTCGTTGAGTCGCTCGGTACTCGCCGATCCACCGGCGGTGTACTTTGACAGTTCGGAGCGAAGCCGGGTCTGATCTTTCTTTGCTTCAGTGCGGTAGGTGTTGAACTCGGACTGATTGTCCAGCAGTGTCTTTTTAGCTGTTGCGAGTTCTTGTTTCAGTTCATTGATCTCTTTAACCTGAACGCGTGTGTCCGACTCTGTTGAACCGTCTTTGAAACGCAGGTTCCGCAACGTTGCTTTGGTGTCCTGAAGTTCGTTGTCTTTCGAATCAAGTGCTCTGCGAAGATGCTTGGCATCTTTGGCAGCTTCATCCATGTCGCGGGCGTAATGCTGCCTGACTTTTTTATCACTGCCGCCGAAGAAGTTTCGGATACACCATCCGATAATTACTCCGGCAAGAGCGGAAAGACCTACCAGAGAAGCTAGCTCACCCATGACGTTCATATTATTTTATTCTCCGTTGGTTAGCGCGAACTCGATGCGTCGATTAAGCGCTCTACCGGTAACCGTGCCGTTTGATGCAATCGGCTGAGTTGAACCAAAGCCCTGCGTCGTCATTCTGTCACCGCTGATGCCGCGATCCAGCAGGAAGCTTCTTACCCGATCAGCGCGTTCGCCGCTCAGGACAAGATTGCGCTCGTCGTTGCCAGTGGAGTCTGTATGGCCTGATATAGCCACCTCAGCGTCCGGCACCTGCTGCAGCGCGTCAGCTACCTGGTTAAGAATGCTTATGCTGTCACCATCCAGCTCCGAGCTATTGGAGCGAAAGCGGATTGCTGCCAGATCGATTCGGGCAAGTAATTCGCTAATATCCGGTCCTTTGACTGTGATGTCGTTGCGCAAACTCACAGAGTTGCCAAACGCATCGAAGTTATTGTCAGAAGCGCGCTGGCGATCGCTGTTATTGGCAGCTTCGCCGCTAATGGTCAGGTCGCCGGTAGTGGCTACTGTGATCCGCGGGTTTTCGATGCCCTGCATAATTTGAAGCGCATTGGACAGAGCGTCTGTCCAGCCTGGTTCTATGACTCGTTCGTCTGCAGTAACGTTGCTGACAACAGTGCGTCCCTGGCTTTCAAAAGCACCAGTCAATGACTCAATGGTTGCCTGTGGCAGCAGACCTGCAAGTGTGACTGTTGAACCATCGTCGGTAACTGACGCGAATGGTTGCAGTGAAGGCACGACCGGCTCTGGTTCTGGTGTCTCTACGGTTATATTGTTGTTTACCGGCAGATCACCAAAGATTGCTGCTATGTTTTCTGCAGCACCTTGCTTTGCCTCTTCACTTGTAGCAACGCCCGAAATAATTACTTCACCAGAGGCCAGTGCTTCTACTTTGGCTTTGTTGATATCCCTCATGGCATCTACTGATCCGCTAAAGTTTGCAGCCCATACCGGTGCTTCAAACTTGTCACTAGCCGCAATTCGGTTTTGAACCGGAGTGTCAGAATCTGCAAAGGCTTCTTCGAGTGTCGCAGCGCTGTCAGCTGGCAAGCGTCCGAAAAGCGTAATCGCATCACCACTGTTATAGTAAGTGGCATAGGCAGGTTGCAATACGACAGTTTCTGGAGCTGGCTCTGGCTCTGGTTCCGGAGCCGGACTATCAATTTTGATCAGGTTTACGACGGTTAGCTGTCCTGCTACAAGCTCTTCTGCTCTGGCACCGATATCGTTTTTGGTCTGTTCATCCGCAGCGGTGCCGATCAGTCTCATCGAGCCATCGACTACAGAGATAGAACCGTTATCTATGTTTTGAAGTTCAGGAGTTAATTCCTCAACTGCAGGCCACCAGCCGGGGTTGGTGCTGTTGGCATCAACACGAATTGAACCACTGACGTTATCGTCGCCGTAGATCTCTTTGGCTGAGCTCTCAATTCTGTCTGCGTATTCCTGATCTGAAACAATGCCCGATAGTTTGACACCGCTATCGGTTGAGAAGAATGTTAGCGATGGCTGGATTCTGTCACCGGTTGCAGCATTCTGTGCGTTATCTGTTGCTCCAACGACGAGTTCGTTTTCAACGTTGCGTACACCAAACGTATCGGCAACCGCTTTTTCTGCGTTTTCACTATCTGCCTCTGTTGCAACGTTGCCTGTAAGTGTGGCAGTCCTGCCGTCTATCTCGGAACTGGCAGAATCATAACCGGCTTCTGCCAGTGCATTGTTGGTGCGCGTTGTCAGATCTGCGTTGATTGATGGAGCATAGTGTTTTATCGCATACCAAAGTACGCCGAGTAACAGCAGCAGACCGAGCAGTAGCGGACCCCACGCGGAACCCGCAGGTGCAGCGGCCGCTGGTGGTATTGCATAGCCACGTCTTGCAGGTCGTGCGGCAGGTGCGATATACCGACCTGTTGTAGCACCGGGTGGTGGGGCCATTCTGCGTCGCGGGCGATTGTCTCGATATACCGGACGTCCGCGTTCTTCACCGCGAGGCCTGCGAGCAGGAGGTCTTCGTTGTGGTTCACGCGCCATGGGTCTGCTGTCGGGGTGGCGATGAGGTCTGGGTTCGGTTCTTGGTTGGGTTCTGGGTTCGGTTCTGGGTTCGGTTCTGGCGCCTGAGCTTGTACCTGATGGTCGTTCCAATGGTCTGGCCGGGCGATCAGCTTGTCGAGCTGGTCGGGGTCGGGCCTCGGTGGCTGCTGCAGGGCGCTGCAATGCACTTTGTTGCGCTGCCGGACGACTTGAGTCTGCAGTTGATGTCTGCTTCGTTACTGTTGTATCGACGCTCTTGTTGACGCTGGCAGATTTTGCACTGACAGAAGTCGCTGCGGCGGCTGCGGTGGATTTCACCGTGGTGTCGGTCGCGGCCCTTTTATCGACTGGTTTTGGTGCAGGTGTTGATGCTGCCGCTGACGCTGGAACTGGGGTTGCAGCTGGGGTTGCAGCTGGAGTTGCAGCTGGTCTGGGATTGGCAGTCTGAGGCGGTCGGCTGGTAGCAGTTTTTGGCAGCGGCGGTGGAGTCTGGTCTGATGGCTGAATTCCAGGTGAAGGTTTGCCACCGGCTCCGCGGTTGCTTCCCGGTGCTGGCTTTGAATCACCAGCGCGTGGTGTGCTGCCGGTATTTCTGGTGCCATTGTTACCGGATGTACCGCTGCCTGAGTTGTTGTTGCCAGGATTCTTATCGTCTGGTGGAAGTGCCATGGTTACCCCGTTGGACTGCACGATTTTCTCGTGACTGATGCAATGCGAAGATAGTGTGGATTTACTTGGCGTTATTTTCGCCGATTTAACCTTTCAAAGCTATGTGTGTGGTTACTTTATTTACATCGGATATGCTATTTGCAGCGCCGATGGCGCATTCCCGAATAGGTTTAGTGTAGAGCACTGCGGCGAACCGGAACGCTTAAGCGCTGATTGTGGGCCATATGGTGGAGCCGGGTGCCTTTGCTGTAATCTTCACAACGATATCAAATCCGACAGCGCGGTGAAAACCGAGCGGTAACAATGTGCAAAATCTTGCGATTGTATGCAATTCGTGGCACATGAGCAGCACAGGGCAAATTATAAGAATAAAACTTGTTGTGGCGTACATATGCAGCTGTCCGTCGCGAGCCATACAGAGATTTACACTGTCAGCGGCAATACTTCTTGGCAATGAAATAAAATAGAGTGCAGTTCAATGGCTGCAAGAAAAAGACGGCGTGGCTCACGCGAAGAAAAGCGAGCCCGGGCAGCCAAAAGCGCCAGCGTTGCACCTTATATCTCAAGAAAAATTCCGGCGTATTGCCACGCCACAGATGAGCAGCTGGAGCTGGTGGAATACAACGCCGATACGGTGCTCGAGGAAATAGGTATCGAGTTTCGTGATTTCCCGCGAGCGCTTGAACTATTCAAAGAGGCGGGTGCTGATGTCACGGGTGAGCTGGTGCGTTTCCCGCGCGGAATGTGTCGCGAGATTATCCAGAAAAATGCTCCTGCGCAATTTACCCAGCATGCACGAAATCCGGCCAAAAGTGTGGAGATCGGAGGCGACAATACAGTGTTGGTTCCGGCCTATGGATCGCCGTTCGTCAGAGATATCGACAATGGCAGGCGCTATGCCAATATTGAAGATTTCCAAAACTTTGTAAAGCTTGCGTACCTGTCTCCTTCATTGCATCACTCCGGTGGCACTGTATGTGAACCGGTTGATCTGCCGGTAAATAAAAGGCACTTCGATATGGTGTATGCGCACATGCGCTACAGCGACAAACCTTATATGGGTTCTGTTACTGCTGCCGAGCGTGCAGAAGATACCGTCGCTATGTCGAAGATTTTATTTGGTGATGATTTTATTGATACAGACACAGGTAACGAAAAAACGGTTGTTATCAATCTGATCAATGCAAACTCACCAATGACTTTTGACGACACCATGTTGGGTGCAGCGGAAGTTTATGCTAAAGCCAATCAGGCAACTGTGGTCTCGCCCTTCATACTTGCCGGTGCGATGTCGCCGGTGACAGTAGTTGGAACGGTCACGCAAATACTGGCTGAAGCACTGGCGGGTATGGCTTTTGTGCAGCTTGTACGTCCCGGTGCACCGGTTGTGTTTGGTACCTTTGCCAGTAGTGTCTCCATGCAATCGGGTGCACCGACATTCGGCACACCTGAACCGTCATCTGTACTTTATATAGCGGCAGAACTGGCTCGACGTCTGGGTGTGCCGTTCAGATCGGGCGGTGGTTTAAATGCATCAAAACTACCCGATGCACAAGCCGCCTTTGAATCTGCCAACACGTTGCAGGCTGCGATGCTTGCGGGTGTTAATTTTATGCTTCACACCGCGGGCTGGCTTGAAGGCGGGTTAGTGATGAGTTATGAAAAATTCGTAATGGATGCTGACCAGGCGGGCATGCTTCAGGTTTTTGGTGAAGGTGTAGATTTTACCGACAATGGACAAGCGCTTGATGCACTTCGTGAGGTAGGTCCAGGCAAGCACTTCCTCGGTTGCAGTCATACACAAAGAAATTTTGAAAGCGCGTTTTATCGATCTGATCTTGCAGATAACAACAGTTTTGAACAATGGGAGTCGGAAGGGTCAATGGATGCCGCGCAAAGAGCGAATGTGAAAATGAAGAGCATGCTGAACAACTACGAACTGCCGCCAATAGATCCGGCAGTTGATGAAGCGTTACTGGCCTACATCGAACAACGAAAAAGCTCTTTTCCCGACGCTAACTATTAACCGGGTTGCTGTCGTTTGATTGGGTTAAATCAGCGAACAGCTCTATGCAAAAGTTGACATGTTTTACGCGTGGTTGCTGATACATAGAGTATGTAGCTGAAAAGTGAACGCGGGCGATTGACGACGCCCATGGCTAACTGTCTGGATGAGTTTTTTGCACCTGATTCCAAACTAATTGTCGTGTTTGAGCAGGTGCTATGGCGGGAATTTCCCGATAAATGTCCAATATCGGCCATTTTTTGTGTTCCAGGCAAAGATTTTTTTGAATTTTTTTCGGCGAAGATAACAGATAATTAATGTTTTAAAATCAAAGACTAAAATGTTTATTCTCAGAAAACACTATAACAATTAACGGTTTATATCGCTTTGGTTCCCTATTCGTAAGCTATCTGGCCCTAAGTGAAAATGTCGCAATCAGTACATCATTCAAGCCGTGACAGGAAAACATGCCCCCACGCATTGTGCCAGTGATCAACCAAGAATCGCAGCGCTTATGCACAACGGAAGTGCAGCCATAGAGGACCAGTATTCCATTCGGCGTGACGGGGAAAACTATAAGATACTACTGGTTGGAATAACTGCATGATCAAAAGCAAGAACCCCGGGCCGACTAAAATCGGTTTCCTCCTTGTACCCGAATTTTCAATGCTGGCATTCTCATCGGCTCTCGAGCCGCTCAGGATGGCAAATCAGCTTTCCGGAGAGCACCACTACGAGTGGATCACAATCGGTGCATCACGCGAGCCGGTTGACGCCAGCAACGGACTGTCTTTCACCCCTGACTATAGTTATCAGGATGCACCCCAGCTGGATGCAATATTTGTCTGTTCCGGCAATCTGATTCAACACCAGACAGACAACGAAATGGTGACCTGGCTTCGTTCACTGTCGAAGCGCGATATGACCATGGGTGCAATTTGCACCGGTACCTACGTACTCGCCAAGGCCGATGCACTGGACGGTCACCGCTGCACGATTCACTGGGAAAACATGGCCAGTGCCAGAGAAGAATTCCCGCATCTGGTTATTTCGCCGGAACTGTTTGAAATAGACGAAGGCCGTTACACCAGTGCCGGTGGTATTGCTCCGCTGGATATGATCCTGCACGAAATAAGAGATGTGCATGGTGCTGACCTCGCCTCAGCCATCACTGAACAGTTTATGTGTGATCGCATAAGAGACAAGCATGACAGACAGCGTGTACCTCTTACACAGCGTATTGGTACTAATCAGCCCAAGCTTGCAGAAGCAGTCTCACTGATGGAAGCAAACATTGAAGAGCCGATGACGCTTGATGAGCTTTCCCACCACGTTGGTTTATCACGGCGTCAGCTTGAGAGACTCTACCAGCGTTATCTGCAGTGTGTGCCTACACGCTACTACCTTGAGCTTCGACTTGAGCGCGCCAGACAGTTGTTACTGCAAACCAGTATGCCGATTGTTGATATCGCACTTGCCTGTGGATTTATCTCAGCACCACACTTCAGCAAGTGTTATCGCGATACGTTTGGTCTGCCACCTCGTGATGAGCGCCGGCGTGCAGCAGGTCAGGTTGAGGCCAGTAAAGCGGCCAAGGAAGGTAAGAAGACCTCTAACCTGAGACGCACTACCGTGTGTTCAGCTTCTGCGCCTTCTGCGCCGAGCGCTTCGCCCGCCGCCTGATTCAACTGTCGGTTCCGGCAGCTTAACTTCTTCTGAGAGCTTTGGGAATTTCGCCGTCTTGTGCGGGATTCCCATTGCCTCTACAAAGTGGTCCTGAAACTTCTGCTCTACTGCAGTTTCTATTTTTTCGACGTTGTTCACCAGCTGCTCAATGTCTGTCCGTGCGCTCTTGTTAAGCAAAGCCATACGCGCACCGGAACCTGCGGCATTGCCTGCAGAGGAAACACCATCGAGTCCGCAGTCAGGGATTAAGCCCAGAATCATGGCGTACTTAACATCTATGTGGCTGCCAAATGCACCGGCTAAGCGAATACGGTCTACCTGTTCAACTTCAAGCCTGTCCATTAATAGTCGCACACCAGCATAGAGTGCTGCTTTGGCTAACTGGATTTGTCTGACATCGTTTTGTGTAATAACAATTTTCACTTCACCATCGTGCAGAAGATATGAAAACGTTCTGTCGTTTTCGATGATGCGCTCTGACTTACTGGCATGGGTAGATTTAATAACGCCGTTAGTATCTATAACACCGGCCAGAAACATCTCGGCCACCACTTCAATAATGCCGCTACCGCATATACCGGTAACGCCTAAGTCTTTTGTGTCTTCTGCGAAGTTCGGGTCATTGGACCACAGTTCGCTGCCGATAATACTGAACTTCGGTTCCAGGGTTTCGGGATCAATTCTTACGCGCTCTATAGCGCCTGGTGCTGCACGCTGACCACCGCTAATCTGTGCACCTTCGAACGCGGGACCAGTCGGGCTTGAGCAAGCGAGGATGCGATCTCTGTTACCCAGTACTATTTCTGCATTGGTCCCGACATCGACAAGTAGTGTGATGTCACTCATTGAGTCCGGTCGCTCTGCGAGTATCACACCAGCAGTGTCTGCACCAACGTGTCCTGCAATACAGGGCAGTACGTAAACCTGTGCATTTTGATGTGTATTAAAATCGAATGCTGATGCATTGCAGCTAACTGCTTCATCGGTTGCAAGTGCAAACGGCGCACCGCCGAGTTCAACCGGATTAATCCCAAGCAACAAGTGATGCATCACCGGATTGGCAACCAGTGTCATTGCCATAACATCGGACGCTTCTGCTTTTATTTCATCTGTAGTAGATGTCACCAGTGTGTTGATCGCTTCACGTACCACTTTGGTCATCTCGATTTCGCCGCCCGGATTCATCATCACGTATGAGACACGACTCATCAGATCTTCACCAAAGCGGATCTGCGGATTCATAATGCCGGAGGAGGCGAGAACGTCACCGCTGAGCAGATCGCACAGGTGGGCTGCAATTGTGGTTGAGCCAACGTCAATAGCTATGCCCAGTACCTGCTCCTTTAAACCGGGCCATACAGCAATTATTTTATTTTCTTCAGATACAGCAACAGTGACCTGCCATTCTCCTTCACGCAATGTTGTTTGCAATGTTGGCAGTATTGAAGGTTCGACTTCTAAGTTTGTTAGTTGCCACTCTTTTTCAAGTGCGGATCGTATGCGTTGCAAATCACCAGTGGGTGAATGCATGTCTGGCTCTTCTACTTGTACGAAGTGCAGTCTGACCAACGGATCGAGCTCTATGTCCAGAAGGTCAGCGCCTTTTCTTACCACCTGTTTGTGTACCTGACTGTCTGGTGGCACATCAATGACAACATCACCGAGCAGCTTTGCCTGGCAACTCAGGCGTCTGCCATCGAGTGAGATCTTCTTGACTCTTTCCCAGCGCTCTTCGGTTTTGGTAAACGCAGTAAGGTTGTCTGCGCTTGATACAATTTTATGTTTTGAAAATTCGCCTTCGGCGCACAGTACCTGGCAACGGCCACAAATAGCGCGGCCTCCACAGACTGAATCAATGTCGACACCCAGTGCGCGGGCAGCCTCAAGTACCGGTGTTTCAACTGGAAAGTGTCCGCGTTTACCACTAGGGGTAAAGACGACTTTGACCTGACTACTCGATTCAGACATTGGTTGCTCGTTTATTGTCTGGCAGGTCGCTTGCGTTTTGAGACGCGGCGACCGCGGCCTTCACCTTCTTTTGGCGGCTCGCGATACTTGCCAATCCAGTTCAGGCAATCGGGGTCGTGACCCATTAAAACGTCTGCCGCCATAACCGATTCCATCACTTCTTTATGGATAGGGTTTGTTATTGCAGAAGTCATTCCGTGAGAGATAGCCATTGATAGAAACGCACCGTTAATACCATCACGGTTCGGCAGCCCGAAGCTGATATTTGAAGCCCCGCATGTTGTGTTGCACTTGAGCTCACGCTGTATGCGACCGACGATATCAAACACCTGGCGCCCTGCCTGACCCATTGCCCCGATAGGCATTACCAATGGATCAATAACAACATCACAGGCCTTGATACCGTAGTCTGCTGCGTGTTCAACTATTTTTTTCGCAACCGCAAATCGAACTGCCGGGTCTTCTGAAATACCGGTCTCGTCATTAGAGATTGCAACTACCGCCGCATCATATTTTTTTACCAGTGGCATGACTCGTTCGAGCTGCTCCATCTCGCCGGTAACAGAGTTGACCAGTGCACGACCTTTGTAAACCTGTAAGCCACGGTCGAGTGCCTCGACGATTGATGAATCAATGCATATTGGAATGTCGCTTAGCGATTGCACCAACTCAATTGCCTGAGCCAGCAGAGCAGGTTCATCTGCCAGCGGAATGCCGGCGTTGATGTCGAGCATGTGAGCACCGGCCTCGATCTGAGCAATCGCGTCTGCTTCAACACGGCTGAAGTCGCCGTTTTTCATTTCCTCTGCCAGCAACTTGCGACCGGTAGGATTGATGCGCTCCCCGATCATCGTAAACGGCGCATCGAAACCGATAATATGATCGCGCTTTTCCGAGCCTATTACAGTTTCAGTCATTGGGGGTATCCGGGTGAGTTAGAATTTGAAGTAGTTACTTGAGAATGTAACTTACATCGGAAGTTCAAATCAGCGTGCAGGCGTCTGACGACTGTTGCGACGCGACAGGATGCCGGATCGCTCTACTATTTCCGGCACCGAATGTTCCTGTCGGTACGCCATTATGTGACAACCGGAGATTCCTTCGATTTCGCTTATCTGCTGAATCATGTCGATGCAAAGCTGCACGCCTTCGGTTTTCTGGTTGTCGGCCCCTGCTAGACGTTTAATCACATCGTCGGGAATGTGCACACCCGGTACATTGCTGCGAATCCAGCTGGCGGTTTTTGCCGATGCTAACGGCCCGACACCGATCAGGATAAAAACTTTTTTATCCAGCCCCAGGTCACGCACCCGTTGCATGTAGTTTTTTAAAAGAGCAATGTCGTAACAATATTGTGTTTGTATAAACTGAGCGCCGGCCGCTACTTTTTTGGCCAGTCTGTCGGTGCGGAATTCATACGGCGGTGCAAACGGATTTGCTGCAGCGCCCAAAAATACAGCAGGTGGATGATCGAGTTTACGACCGCTTTCAAAGGTCGATTCATCACGCATTTTTCTACCGACCTGCAACAGCGACATGCAGTCGAGATCAAATACCGGCTTTGCCTGTGGGTGATCACCTGATTCAACGCCGTCACCTGTGAGGCAAAGAATGTTCGATACACCCATTGCAGACGCGCCGAGTATGTCGCCCTGTACCGCAATGCGATTTTTATCACGACAGGAAATTTGCATAATTGGCGAGTAACCGGCACGGGTGAGTAATCCGCACACAGCCACACTCGACATATGACAATGAGCGCCGCTGCCGTCGGTTGCATTGATCGCATCGACGTAGCCGTCAAACACACTGGCTCGTTCATAAACTTGCGCCGGATCTGCTGAATCGGGGGGTGCAAGCTCAGTTGTCACGGCAAACTTGCCTGATCGCAGTACCCGTTCGAATCTGCCGGGTGAGTTGTGGCCCGGTAGAATTGGCAGTAGCTCCGCAGGTGACAGATCGACGTTACGCTGTTCCATCAGATCTCCCCATTCCCGTTATCAGTCTCTGTGGCGTTTTTTTCGCGTGCAACAGCCAACCATGAAGAGCGACCCTGCAGCTTGTGGTTCACCGCAAACTGTACAATATGTACGTTGTCTTTTTTCATGCGTGAACTGCCCTGCCATGCCAGAACCCAAACGCACGGCATATCTGGTTTTATTTCGCAGTTGCCATTACTTCTGACACCACCGCAAGGACCGTTGCGCAGGTTCTTGGGGCAGTTCATCGGACACGACATCCCTGTTGAGCTCAGTGCACACTGACCACACATCTGGCAATCAAACAGAAATCCTTTAGTAACTTTTTCAGTGAGTGCGAAAGGTTTTTCCAGTCGCTGATAACCAATGAGCTTCCACAGCGGATGCAGTTTGACAATAAGCTTTTCAAAGCCTGTGTAGAAAACCTCCAGTAGTCGTGATCGCTTAACTGACCACAACCTTACCCTGTACAAACCGCTTAGTCTTCTTCGGCCGTGTCTGCATTGCCTTTGTTTTTAACAATGGCTTGCAGGGCTTGCAGATCAAAACGGTCTTCAATTGCTTTGGCGGCTTTTTTCACTTCCATATCGAGATCATCGGAGCAGGTGGTCTGCTCGCGACGCCAGTCTTCAAGGTACTCATCTGTGCTGCCCTTGCCGGCACGCATTGCGGCTGCATCTATTGCTTCCTGGAAGCGGTCAGTCAGTTGTATTTTGGCGGTTTTGCGACCGGCTTTGGCGGTGACCTGAGCTGGTATGTCACGCCAGTATATGGTGGTTAATTTTGCCATTGCTTGTCTCTGCTTCTGGTTATAGCCGCCTGTCTACTACCCTGGCTATTGCCATTGTATGACGCTTTCGTTGAACTGCTTCAGGCCTTTTTCAAGATCACCGTAGTCTGTACGTCGGTACTCGTATTCAAGGTTTAATTTTGTTGCTGCATCCTGAGCCATTTGTATCAGTTCCGGGTTATCTGTTTGCGCCAGGTAGATAAGTTTTGTGTAATTGCCAAAATAAATGTCGCGTAGTTCCGGGTGTTTCGCAATTCCCAGCTCTTCAATGATAATGCGGTCAAAGTGACGTGCCAGAAAGTCGGTTAAATAAAAAGTACCGAGCGCATCATCAGACATTTCCTTAAAGACCTCGCTGCCTGCAAAAAATTCATAGCAGTGCGCGCCGGGCAGTCTTTCAACGTTTTCTTCCTGTATTACCGTGTCCAGCAATCCGCCGGTACCACAGTCTGCAAACGCGATGTATATGTGCGTGTATTTGTCGCGAGCTTTATGGATCAGGCTGCGCACCGCATCAGGAATTTTTTCAGGTGTGTTGTGAATCTTTGCGGGCACACATTGCACCCGCAGATGCGACCAGTGATTGATATCAATCAGGGTCGTTATTTCTTTTGCCAGTGCCCCACAGGCGATCACCAGAGCGGGTTGTAGTGGCATGTTGGATCAGCTAAGGCTAGCTTGCTGCAGCACGACGTTCGGTAATAAGCGCTGAAGCTGTTTCAACTGCAACCGCTGCATCACGACAATACGCGTCAGCGCCAATTGCTTCACCAAATTCATCGTTTAACGGTGCACCACCGACCAGTACGATGTATTTTTCGCGAATACCCTGTTCTTTAAGTGTATCGATTACCACTTTCATATACGGCATTGTGGTAGTCAGCAGGGCAGACATGCCAAGGATATCGGGTTTGTGTTCTTCCAGTGCTGCCAGGTAGTCTTCAACCGGGTTGTTAATACCGAGATCAATGACTTCAAAACCTGCACCTTCCATCATCATGGATACCAGGTTTTTGCCAATGTCGTGGATGTCACCTTTTACCGTACCGATTACCATCTTGCCGATTGTCTCGGC
>CAYLZS010000434.1:0-11307 GCA_964388065.1 uncultured Granulosicoccaceae bacterium | reverse complement strand
CGGCGGGACTTCCTCCGAGGTCATGGCGACGAGCAGGATCTCACCCATTATTCACTAAACCGGACCAATCACAGGATCTACAAATTCGGGTATCTGACTCTCTACCGTATTCAACCGTTCTGTCACCAGTTGCCGATTGAGATAGATGTCAGCACCCCACTCAAATTCGACAAAAACCAGACCCAGACCGATACCAGATACTGACCGCACTCGCGTGACACCGGGTATGCCATTCAGCGCTGTTTCAATTGGAAATACAACAAGCTGCTCTACTTCTTCCGGTGCGAGGCCTCCGGCTTCGATGTTAATGGTGACCGTCGGTTTGTTGAGATCAGGGAAGACATCAACCGGAAGCGTCCGCAATGTCACCAGACCATAAGCGATCACCACAACGGCAGCAGCCAGAACCAGAAGCCGGTTGTTCAGACTGAAATTGACAATCGATCTGAACATCATCGCACCTGCATCAGCGCACCTGACTGAGGAAGCTCGCACCTTCAGTGACGAAACGTTCTCCCTCAGCCAGACCCGCTTTAATTATAATCTGCTCACCATCAAAAGTTTCAGTATCCACAATTTGCGATCGAAACGTTTCCGGTGTTTCCTGAAACCAGATTACCGGTAGTCCTGATGCACCCCGCACAACTGCGTTTTGCGGGACCAGCAGACTCTTCTCACTTTTTTCACCTTCGAGTATTACCGTAACCGGCGTACCAAGCGGCATGGTCTCTTCTCTGCCTAATCGAAAATAGAGCGTTTCAGCCTGAGCAGTTAAAGAGAGCGATCGACTGATAAAAGTTACCGGCGCTGACCCGGCGTCAGGCAGGATCGCCCGTGCTTTAGATACAAAGTCAGTGTTTTGACCGGGATATGCCACTGTCTCTATCAGGATGCGCTGGGGATCGACAATTTCAATCAACGTATCTCCGGCGGATATGACCTGCCCGGTTGTCACATTAACCTTTGAAATTGTGCCAGACAAACTGGCTCTCAGATTAAGCGGAGTAAGACCGATTCCGGTCAATGTATCATGCCGTCGCTGAAGCACCTTCAACTGAACTTCCAGTTCCCTGATAGCCCCTTTGGACACAACAGAAACATTGGCACCCTGACTGACAACACTAATTTCTGATGCTGCTCGAAGGCGATTCAGGCGCTGTTTAGTCATAGCTATTTCCTGATTTAGAGCGCCGTGCTGGTCTGTCAGGTCAGTTTGCGCTTCAACCGTTAATACCGGTGTTAAAGTCGCCACAACGTCATCCAGATTGACGAATTCACCAATCACCGGCAGTCCCTTCGGTGGAAATCCAATACGACCATCTCTGACGGCCTGCACCACCCCCATGTAAGCAGGATCGGCTACCGTCCTGCCAAGCAGTTGTTCTGATTGCGCAACTTCACTAATCGTTGCAACTGCCGAGCGAATTTTCAATAGCCGTTGCGTTGGCTTAGGCAGAAAAACCGACCCATCGGGTAACCGTTGCGGGTTATTTCCACTTTGACTTACCGCTGTTTTATCTTCAGCGTGATCATGTCCCTCATGAGCTTCAGAAGGTGTCGGAGTAAAAGATATCGAAGCTGCAAGAACAACACTTGCAACCGGGAAAATTGTATTGCGGATGAATAAACCCAGAATTAACCCGATCGCGAAAATTAAAACCATAAGATGACTGGTTTCAATCGATGCGATAAATCGCACCACGGGTGTGATAATCGGCGTAAGGTAAGGAGTACTTTCAGTCGCGTTTTCTGCAGGTTCCGGAACAATGAGTTGGGCCAATATTAAATCGGCATCTTCTCCAGCCACGACAGATACAATGAGATCATGCGTGCCACTGCCTGCAACCCAGTCTGAATCAATCTCATACGTCCCTGTGGAAACTTCCCGAGCGATATAACTTTCTGCACTCTCGGTAATATCAATTATCGCGTCTGCTACAGGCTCGTTGCTCACATAGTGATCGAGATAAAGTGTCAGTTTACTACCTTCGGCAAAACCTACGAGCTGAAACTGTGTTGTCTCAACCGCAAACCGTGGATTAAAAGTAATAGCCGAGGGCTTCGGGTTTTCTTCTTTGTGGTTGTGTCCTTCATGGGCAAAGGCAAATGGCTTCATCGCAAAGATGAAAAATAAAACCAGGGTCAACCAAAAGATACTTTTGAGTTTCCGGGAAATAAATCCAGCGTCTAAATTACTGAATGTCATAGTGGTTGCGCTTGCAGAGTATATTGACTCTTGATCGGGAACATGGGGTATTACAAATGATGAAATAACCCCACCATAGCCCCGTTCTTTTCCACAGGAACAGCCTGCTCAACACCACTTCGCCGCACGAGCTTTATTTATACGACTTGCCGGGTCATCAATCAGTTTTGCCAGTGTTGTCCACTTAGTATATGTCACCAGCGATTTCATGCCAGTTTCAGCCGGAAATTGACCATTCCGCGCATAGAACAGGCGGAAATCCACCAGGTGCACTCATTTAGTTAACTGTTCAAACACCATTTGCCGCGCGAGACAACTGAATTAAATCTTCAAATCGGAAAAGTCCTCACTGCTGGTGGCCGCGCCGCAATACCTTAAACTCCCGTTACCCTCCAGATCACATCACCGACATCATCTGCTACCAGCAACGAATTGTGCGGGCCGATAGTCACACCAACCGGTCTGCCGTAAGATGTTTTTTCATCCGGTGCAAGAAAGTCGGTCAGGATATCCCGCGGGGGACCTGCTGGTTTTCCATTGGCAAACGGCACGAAGATAACCTTGTATCCGCTTAAAGTACTGCGATTCCATGAGCCGTGCTGACCGATCACCATGCCGTCTTCATCAAAGCCCGGAAGCGTACCACCAGGCATGAAACACAAACCCAGTGATGCGGTGTGACCACCAAGCGCATAGTCGGGATCGATCATTTTAGCGACCATAGCGGGATCCTGCTCTACTCTGTCATCAACTGTCTGACCCCAGTAACACCAGGGCCAGCCATAAAAACCGCCGTCTTTAACAGAGGTAAGATAGTCGGGTGGCACTTCATCTCCCAGCCCGTCACGTTCGTTAACTACAGTCCACAGACTACCGGTAACAGGCTCCCAGGCCATACCCACAGGATTACGCAAACCGGATGCAAAAATGCGAGACTGCCCCGATTGCAAATCCAGTTCATGGATAGCGGCACGACCTTCCTCCACCTCCATGCCCTGCTCTGCAATATTGGTTAACGAACCAACACCTGCATAGAGTTTACGACCGTCAGAACTCGCCAGTAAACTGCGAGTCCAGTGACCGTAGGGTTTAAAATCGATTAGTGTTTTACCTTCACCTGTTAGTTTTTTTGTACCGGCATCATAAGAGTACGCAACAACACCATCTGTGTTGCCAATATAAAAAGTGTTGTCAACCAGCGCCATACCGAAAGGATGACTCTGGTTTTCAATAAAGTACTCATGCTCCTCCGCGACACCATCACCGTCGTTATCACGGTACAGAGAAATACGGTTGGCCGACGGACCTACGGCACGAGCACGCTGCATGGTGGCGTGCATCGCGAACTGGAACGGTGTTTTTATATCCCAGGGTTTCTCTTTTGATTCCGCCACCAGCACATCATTGTTCGGCATCACATAGATCCAGCGCGGGTGCTCCAGATCGGTGGCAAATGCATTGACTTTAAGACCCGGTGCCGCGGTTGGCACATGATCGTCACCCCACCCCTGTGCAGTTGGCATTTTAAGGGTTGGCAACCCCTGCGCTTTAGCTTCGGGTATTACCGGAGTGGCACCAAGTGCCGGTGCGTTAGCGCGCTCAGCTGTACTGCGCATCCAAACCAGCACCATTCCAATCATCGCGACAAGTTTGCCAAACAGTTTGGTGATGATAAGTAACTCCTTGTTTTAATATTTTACCGTCAGCAATCTACAATCATCCACGCGATTACAATTACAGTTTATCCCGCGCTAACCGGCTCTGCACCCATTTGGGACGGGTTTTTCCGGCATTGCCAGACAGGGAGTGATCTTGTCTGCATAGCCAATATCAAACAACATTCCCTGAGATACCTCACCCGCCATTTTTTGCTCAGGCAGATTGACTACAAACAGAGCCTGCCTGCCCTCAATTTCAGTCGGATCATCGCGTTCTTTTTTAATGCCGGCAAGAATTGAACGTACATGATCGCCAAAATCTACCGTTAGTTTCATTAGTTTGTTAGATTTTTTAACCTCTGAAACAGTTGTAATTGTACCTACTCGAACATCCAGCTTTTCAAAGTCACTAAATTCGATAAGTTCTTTAATGGGTGCATATTCCATATCTGGTCCTTCAATTAGCGACAAGCACAATCACTCGTCTGCTGAAGCAAGTAGTTAAGCCTTGGGAGGCTAATCAGTAGAACTCCATTTCCCGGATTCCTAAAAACCTGAACTCCAAAAAGTCCTGTGAATAATCTTCCCAGAAATCATGACAGATTAACTCCGGAAATATAGGCCTCTTTTCCAGAACAACTTCAGCCTGGCTAAAAAACTTTACCTCCACAATATGTTCACGAGTTGCTTCCGGCGCTTCCACACAGAGGTCTCCACCGTTCAATGAACACAATATCCATGTTTTTAGGTGATGAGTTGTTGGCTGGTAAAACTGCTCTAAATAAATTGGTTTAACCGGCTTTACAATCAGCCCTGTCTCTTCTTTGACTTCGCGACTTGCCGCAGAATAAATATCTTCTTCATCAAGTACACCCCCGCCGGGTACAACCCAGAAATCATACCTGCCTTTCAGACAATGGCGCACCAGAAGAATTTTGTCATCATCTATAACTATTGCACCTGCAGATATACGATGCTTTTTCATACCTCTCTATTTACCAGGCTCGCTGCCAGGCTCACTGCCTAGCGCGCTGGCAGGCACCCACGCGGGTAATGGTTCACCACCACAGTAGTGATTTTCTGCAGGATTTTCCCGATAGAGTACGTACACATCAACGGGCTCGACATTGAGTTCTGCTTTTAACAGACTGGCTATCGCATCGGTCAGTGCTTTTTTACGTTCTGCTTCACGGCCCGGTCGCAAATCAACCGTGATTAACGGTACACCATCTCCTATCTCACCAAATACTTCACGCACCGCTACATAGTCGTACTTGGTTTCTTTCGGCGCAAGCGTATCGATAACGGCCTTTTTGGCACCCTCTCGAATTCGCTGTTTTTTATCTCGTGGAGTTCCTTCCGGAACTTCGATCCGAATAACGGGCATGGATCCTTCTCCTGTTCAGTGTTTCCTCGTTACTGATTGTAACTGGAGATCTGTTCAATAACAGGCGTAGTTACAGCGTATATCGCAGCGCTTCCTTTGCTACGTCCTGCTCTTAGCGATTGCTACGCCTGATCACAGTGCAACGACCATCATCTACAGGTAATTCGCAGAAGGACTACAGTATTTGCTATGTCAGACGCTGGCCGGACTTTTCATCAAAGAAGTGCGCAAGTTCGGGTCTGATTGTGAAGGCGATATTGGATCCTTTAGGTACCGCAGGCGGCTTTTCAGTCTTGGCAATAAATTCCACGTTTGTGGGTGTGAGTAAATGAACCAGTGCATACTCCCCCAGGTTCTCTACAAGTTCCAGCGTACCTTCAACAACCGAGTGAGCAGGATCCGCTTCCACTAAATGCTCAGGGCGTAAGCCCACCTGAACATCAGATCTGATATCAATGCCAAATACAGCACTGTTAGACGGAGCCAGATCTGAGGCCTTGAAAAAATTCATCTTGGGACTACCGATGAACTGTGCAACAAACGCATTTTCCGGGTGATCATAAAGGTCTATTGGTGACCCGACCTGCTCTATAAGCCCGTCTCGCAAAACCACAATCTTATCTGCAAGAGTCATTGCCTCGACCTGATCGTGGGTTACGTAGATCATTGTTGTATCGAGACGTTCATGCAGTCTTGCGATTTCAAGACGTGTCTGAACACGCAGAGCGGCATCCAGGTTTGAAAGCGGTTCGTCAAAAAGAAATACTTCCGGATGACGTACAATGGCACGACCAATTGCAACCCGCTGGCGTTGTCCGCCTGAAAGGTTGCGCGGACTGCGATCCAGGTAGTCTGTTATCTGAAGTATTTCAGCAGCGTCGCGTACCCGCTTGTCGATCTCAGCTTTAGGGGTTTTAGCCTGCTTAAGACCAAACGCCATATTCTTATAAACCGTCATGTGCGGATACAGTGCGTAGGTTTGGAATACCATTGCCACCCCACGCTTGGAAGCCGCAACTTCATTCACTTCTGTGTCACCGATGGCGATAGAGCCATCAGATATTTCTTCCAGCCCCGCGATCATTCGCAGCAATGTCGACTTGCCACAACCTGACGGTCCTACAAAAACGACAAACTCACCATCTGTAATATCCAGATCGACACCGTGCATTACCTGAACATCACCGTAGCTTTTGCGCACATTGCGCAACGTCAGACTGGCCATTTTGACTCCGTTTTTTTAATTTCTTGCCGTAAGGTATCGGCGAATTCTGGATAAGTCGCGGGCAGATCGCCCCACAGCTGGCGACTGGTGATGAATGCATCGGTTCCCAACAAGGTCTTGAGCTCATCCCAGTTGGGTTCGATGTATTTAAATCCGATGTTACCTGCATCAACATGCAGCGCAAACACATACCAACTGGCGATACTGCCAATTGAATGAACTGGCAGGATCCCCTGTTTCAAACAACTCTCAAGGGTTGGTTGAATAAAGATTGGAAACTTAACCATGCCATCGGCGCAAATTCTGGCAACAGTATCTCCAATGGCAGCATTGCCAAAGCGCTGAACAATTTTTTCGAGGTATTCTGTTTTTGAAAAAGGCAGCTCGAGCGTTAATGCAGGAAGCACTTCTTTGGTTTCAAAGTTTTGGAAATGCTCCAGTAAGTGCGGAACACGCATCGCCGCGTCAAATGTTTCGATGCCTTCGAGTGCTGCCAGGTAGGCAAGTGCGGTATGTCCGCCATTGAGAACCCTGATCTTTGTTTCTTCGTAAGGATCGACATCCGGGGTAACGGTCACCCCCGCTTTGGCGAGCTCCGGCATGTCTGCCGCGGCCTGTGACTGCAGCACCCATTGGGAAAAATCTTCAGCCATTATAGGAGATGTTACGGGCTTGCCAACAAGCGCAGTCATTTCAGAACTGAGTTCATCGGGGCTGCGCGGGGTTATTCGGTCAACCATCGAACACGGAAAAGCGACATTGCTTTCAACCCAGCTTGCCAGTTCCAGTTGCTTGCAGGCTTTGAGGTAAGCCAGCAGATTGCGATTCAGCATTTTTCCGTTCTGACGAATATTATCGCAGCAGGCAATGGTCAATGGAGCACCTGTTGTGGCGACACGTTTGGCCAGTGCTGCACTTAAATACGCGTAGACACTTTCGGTTATGTCTCCCGACACCTCGGCCTTGATTGTTGGATGATCGAGGTTCAGGTCACCATCAGGGTCTGTGTAATAGCCACTTTCAGTTACAGTAATTGTAACCATGTGTACCGTTGGCAGACTTAACAGAGCTTCGCAGTCATCGGATGCAACGCTCCAGTCATCGAATCTTACGTGGCTGCGCACACGTCGCAGCTCAACCGTGCCATCTGCTGAGTAAGTCTTTAAAAAGTATCCATCGTGACGGTTATTATCTTCTTCGGCATCTTTAAAAAGTGCCGCTTCAGATTCACGCAGATTCACCGCAGCGATACCCCAGCGCAAGTCCCCGGACAACTCCATGTAATCGTCCAGATAAACCGATTGGTGCGCCCGATGAAAGGCTCCATAGCCCAGATGGACTACTCCAACGTCACATGTTGATCTGTCGTATCCGGTCGCGAAAATATCGACTGCTGAAATCTGGTCAGTGTTAGTGCTACTCATGACGAGCTCTCGCGCTTTGAAACAAGGTCTTTACGCGCGGTGTCCCGATACTCCGACGGTGTCATCCCTCTAACTTTAAGAAAATGCCGATTAAAATTAGCCAGATTTTTAAACCCGGCTTCCTGCGCAATTGATGTGATTTGATCATCGGAGGCATAGAGCATCCCACACGCCTGGCCGATACGAATTCGGTTCAAAAAATCCACAAAGCTGTGCCCGGTTGCGGTCTGAAAGTTTCTGCTAAAAGTTATCTCGGTCATGTTTGCCATTTCCGCCGCCTGAGCGACCGAGATTGATTCAACAAAATTGCGAGTAATGTGGTCGACCACCTGTGCGATTCGGGCTTGCTTGCTGCCACCCTCAGGATGGATTAACCGTGTGATTGATAGTGTCTTCTTTTCTGCGTGTTCATTAAGCCGCACCAGAAAGCGTACAAAAGCGAGAATGCGTTCTGCCCCTGTGTTGTCGCGAATGGATTCCATATGCCCACGCGCAAAGGTTGGATTGAACCCTTCAAAGTAGATTCCGGATTGAGCCAGCTGGAGCAGTCGCAGCACCTGAGAAAATTCGGGAAACCCTTCGGCAAGTTTCTCAACACTTTCATGGCTAAACTGAATTAGCATGTCGCGTATCTCAACTGTTTCTGACCACACCTGATCGGTGATCCAGTTGTGCGGCAGGTTGGGTCCGGTCATGAACAGATCACCGGCTTTGAAATCACCTATGTAATCACCCACAAAGGCCTTGCCCCTTGTTTCAACAACCAGATGCAGTTCGTATTCTTCGTGAGCGTGCCAGCGGCATAAATCCGAAGGCCATCCATGCTGAAGGTAGCGTATCGATCTTGTGCTTCTGTCAACTGTCTCAATTTCAGGTTCAATAATCGACATAAACCAACTCAGACCTTCGTCCAACCAGGAAGAGTCAAAATTCCAGAGTGACCTTTCACAGTGCAGCAGTCGGGTTCGTGTGGCAGGAGGACGCGCGCAACATAGGTTTCTATTTGAACACGACCGACACCCCACACGGGCGCGACAGCTGTGCTGTGAATGGTCACTTTACGGCTCCGAAGGTCAACCCTCGTACCAACTGTTTCTGACAAAACCAGCCCAGCACAATGATAGGCCCGACTGCAGCTGTGGATACCGCTGACAGGCGACCGAAAAATAATCCTTCCGGTGCTCGGTTACCCTCAATCAATTTAGACAACGTTGCAGCTTCATTCGTTGTCAGTCGTACCGTCCAATAGGCTTCGTTCCAGCAAAATATGAAGCACAACAGCGCAGTTGACGCGACACCGCCCCATGCAAGCGGAATAAGGATGTCCTTGATTTCACCCCAGGTGCTAACACCATCCATCTTGCCAGCTTCGATAATATCTTTCGGAATTTCCTTGAAGTAGGTAAACAGCATCCAGATCACAATTGGCAAATTAATAAGACAAAGCACCAGGATGACCAAAAAATGTGTGTCAAAAATCTGCAGGAAATTTTTGGTTAAAAAGGTCATTGGGTAGAGCACTGCAGCAGCCGGCAACATTTTTGTTGATAGCATCCACATCAGGATATCTTTGGTATGCCGGCTTGGATCAAAAGCCATCGCATAGGCTGCAGGCACAGCTACTACCAGAGCAAAAAGCGTTGCAAACGATGCTGTTATGACCGAGTTGATCGCGAAGCGCCAGTAATCGTAGTTCTCTGTCATGTTCAGGTAGTTTTCAAGTGTTGGCTTAAAAACAAACAGAAACTCGGGCTTCACTGCATCAGCGTCGGTTTTAAAACTGGTAAAAATCATCCAGAAAATTGGAAAGAAAAAAATAAGTGCAACAGCCCATGCAACAATGGGCCAAAACACATTTCCGAACCTGGAGGTT
The DNA here is from genome assembly GCA_964388065.1 of uncultured Granulosicoccaceae bacterium. Lineage (GTDB taxonomy): Bacteria > Pseudomonadota > Gammaproteobacteria > Granulosicoccales > Granulosicoccaceae. The sequence goes on along the minus strand of CAYLZS010000434.1, from coordinate 1,534 downwards.
TGAGCAACTGCAGCCATGTCTGTTTCCTAGTCCATCATACTCTTGCCAACCATACGCAATAAAAATAACGCCAGTATGTTTGCAAGTATTACGGCAAAAATGCCGGTGGCGCTGGCAGCGCCTATGTTATTCGACGTAAATTCACCAATGAGATACGGCAGATTTTTATTGCCATTGCCACGACTCACGATTTCAATTTCGGCATAGAGTGACAGGTGAAAAATAGATTGAATCATTATCACGATAGCGATTGGACGAGCCAGATGCGGTACCGTTAAATTGCGAAAGCGCGACCACGCATTTGCACCATCAAGAATAGCCGCTTCTTTTTGAGACTCATCTTCTGACTGCAGTGAAGTCATGAAAATCAACACAGCAAAAGGTGTCCATTGCCAGGTCACCATCATGATTACCGCATAAGCCGAGGTTTGTGTTGCGCGGAAAGACACGGGTTCAAACTCGGGCCACAAAGAGAAGAACACCCCGAGCACCGGGAAGTCCCGCAGGTTATTCACTATGTTGTTTATGCCTTCGACGGCAATACCGTTAAGACCCAGCACCGGGTCGAGAATCATGTTGATCCAAAGAACTGCATTAACCGCAGGCATAACAAAGAACGGTGAGATAAGCAGTACACGGACAATACCGCGACCGGGGAAAGAGCGGTTCACCAGCATCGCAAACGCCAAACCAAGTAGAACAGTCAGTACCAGGATGCTAACAACAATAAACACGCTGTTTTGCACTGCAAACCAAAAATCTTTGGTGCCGAACAAAACGTATTCATAGTTACCGAATCCACGCCAGTTGCTGATACTTGGCGAAGTCCATTCGGGTCTGCGCAAGCTGTTCAGGACGTATCGGATAAACGAAAAATAAAGCGTCATACCCAGCGGAATTAACATCCACAACAGCAATAGTATAACGGCGGGAGTCTGTAATAAGCGGGGTAGTGTTCTTTTTGCCATGAGCTCTTTAAACCTTACAAAGCTGTTCCGAGAAGATGTAAGAACTTCATTCGACTAACGGCAATGAGTCTGCCTGAGTAGACAAATCTATCTGTAAAGATGTGTTACCAGTACCAGACAAGTCTGGTTGTAAAAAAGGCCTGACGGGATTCCGCCAAGCCTTTCCAGTCATAAACCAGCCGATTAAACTTCGGCTGGTCTTACTTTTTTGGCTAGTAGTAGCCAGCTTCTCTCATGATAGAGTCAGCCGCTGACTGTGCAGCCGCAAGTGCAGCGTCAACTGATTTTGCACCAGATAGTGCTGCAGCCATTTCCTGCGCTACCGCACTTCCTACTTCTGGAAACTCAGGGATCGCAGCAAACTGTACGCCAACATAAGGCTTCAGATCAGTCGCTTCAGGAGCAGCTGATTCAATTGCAGCCATTTCAGCAGCAGCAAATTTTGCAGCTTCCTTGAACTCAGGATACGCGTAAGTTGAAGCACGTGTACCTGTTGGAACCTTGCCCCAACCGAATTCAGGATGGTCAGCTACAGCCTTGATGTACTCTTTAGAAGTAGCCCATTC
>CAYLZS010000433.1:0-13327 GCA_964388065.1 uncultured Granulosicoccaceae bacterium | reverse complement strand
CAGTAATACTCTGGCCTTTGGTCAATGGCTCACCGGGTGTGTGATTCTGTCGACCTTCAACCAGATTGCTTTCAATCATCACGCCCATGATTCGCTTATCGCCATCACTTATTTGACTACATATATCTCGATTTACATAGCGTTGCCGTTTAAATATCTTGCGACAGTTAGCATGGCTGCAGTCAATCATTACATTAGGACGGACACCGGCTTTTTCCATCATAGCGGAGGCATCATCCATGCTCGCCGCATCATAGTTTGTGTGCGGGCCGCCACGAAGAATTAAATGACAATCTTCGTTACCAGTGGTTGCAAATATGGCACTACCCCCTTCTTTGGTAACAGACAAAAAATGATGTGGTCTTGAAGCAGAGCAAATCGCATCAACCGCAATCTGTACGCTGCCACCGGTACCGTTTTTAAAACCAACCGGTGCAGAAATACCGGAAGCCAGCTCACGATGCCCCTGACTTTCAGTGGTGCGCGCACCAATTGCACCCCAACCGACCAGATCGGCTATGTACTGGGGACTAATAAGATCAAGAAATTCACTGCCAGCTGGCAGACCCAGTTGGTTGATATTGCGCAACAGCTCACGCGCGGTACGCAAACCACGATTGATCTCGAAACTATCATCAAGTCCGGGGTCGTTTATTAATCCCTTCCAGCCAACAGTAGTACGGGGTTTTTCAAAATAGACCCGCATCACAACCAACAGATCATCTGCTAACGATGGCGCGATTGACGCGAGCTTTTTTGCATACTCAACCCCCGATTCCGGATCGTGTATTGAACAGGGTCCGACAACAACTACGAGTCTGTCGTCTTTGCCGTGCAAAATGTTGTGAATACCGGTACGTGCTGCGAGAACAGTTTTTGAAATATCGTCGGTTACCGGAAGTTCTGCTATCAGATTTGCAGGAGAGATCAGCTCCTTCAGTTCCCTGATACGAAGATCATCGGTGGTGTGGGTCGCTTCTTGATTCATTAGTGTCTTTCCGATACAACAATTTGAGCTGATTCTTAGTCTGAAATATAACCGGGCTTATACAGCCACCGGTCTTAGAGCTGAGCGAAGGTTTAGAGTCGTTTATTACAGGCTTTTACTTGCCACAGCCTGAGACAAGCCGTCGATCAGCTGGTGAATTTTTTTGTGCTTCATCTTCATCGATGCCTTATTGACGATGAGCCGGGAGCTAATATCACATATCGGCTCTATAACTTCCAAATCATTCGCGAGTAACGTGGCACCGGTCTCCATAATATCGACAATCAGGTCGGCCATTCCAACGAGTGGTGCAAGTTCCATCGATCCATAAAGCTTGATAATTTCTACCTGCTGACCGCGTCGATCGAAGAAGCTCCTGGTAACTTCAGGGTACTTTGTCGCTACCCGCAACAAACTGGATCCGTCGTTGCTGACGCCTTTTTTGCCTGCCAGCACAAGTTGGCAAACACCAATATTAAGATCGAGCGGTTCGTAAATTCCGCGGCCTGAATGCTCCAGCAATATGTCTTTGCCGGTGATACCGATATCTGCACCCCCGTACTCGACATAAGCTGGTACATCGCTGGCTCTAACCAGCAACAATCGAGTATCGGGCTGGTTCGTCTCTACTCTGAGTTTGCGGGTAGTTTCAGCGTCTTCGGCGGGCTCGATTCCGACTGCTGCAAGAAGCGGCAAAGTGTCTTTTAGTATTCGCCCTTTGGTAAGCGCAATAGCAAGCGGCTGACTCATGACTACAAATGATCTTAAGCGCTTACGCGCTGAATTTTGGCACCGAGCGCGTTTAGTTTGTCTTCAATACGTTCGTATCCGCGGTCAATGTGATACACGCGCTGCAAGTGTGTTTCACCATCTGCAATTAAGCCCGCAACAACCAAAGACGCTGACGCACGCAGGTCAGTCGCCATTACCGGTGCTCCGGTAAGCTTTTTAACACCTCGTGAAATAACCGTATTACCACTCACCTTGAGATCTGCACCCATGCGTTGCAACTCTTGTACATGCATAAAGCGGTTTTCAAATATGGTTTCTGTAATGGTTGCAGTACCTTCTGCAACTGAGTTCAGCAACGTAAACTGCGCCTGCATATCAGTCGGGAATGCCGGGTACGGTGCCGTTCGAATATCAACAGCTCGAGGTTTTTCGTAACGGCAACTGACAGTGATTTCGTTGTCGTCAATCTGTAGATCAGCGCCAGCTTCATCAAGCTTGTGTAAAACAGAATCAAGTGTATCCGGTCGCGCATCCTGCACCGTCATCGTGCCACCACTGACAAGTGCCGCCACTAAAAAAGTACCGGTTTCAATTCTGTCTGGTACAACGCGATAGTGGCAACCGGTTAAGCGCTCTACACCATTGATGGTTATTGTATCTGTCCCGGCACCTTTGATATCAGCACCCATACCAATCAGGAAGTTAGCCAGATCGACAACTTCCGGTTCACGTGCAGCATTTTCCAATACGGTGGTACCTTCGGCCAGGGTTGCTGCCATTAAAAGGTTTTCTGTGCCGGTAACAGTGACCGTATCAAAGTTGATGGTCGCCCCTTTGAGCTTTTTGCACTTAGCTTTGATGTAGCCTGCTTCAAGCGTGATATCAGCACCCATCGCGCGCAGCCCGTTAATATGCAGATCGACTGGTCTGGCACCAATGGCACAACCGCCGGGCAGTGAAACCACCGCCGTTCCAAATCGGGATAGCAGCGGACCGAGCACCAGAATTGATGCACGCATGGTTTTCACCAGCTCATACTCGGCTTCGTAGTTATTCACGTCTGACGCGTCAGCCTCAATCAGCATGTTCTCGCTAAGAGTCAGCTTGACACCCATACGACCAAGCAGCGTCATGGTGGTGGTCACATCGTTAAGATGAGGCACATTTTCGAGGGTAACCGTGTCATCACAAAGCAGCGTTGCAACAAGGATTGGCAGCACGGCATTTTTAGCACCCGAGATGCGCACAGACCCGCTCAGCGGATTGCCGCCGCCAATAATCAGTTTATCCATTATCTAGAAATGCACCGGAAGGAGTGGACTCGCCGGAATTTAGTTTTCCGGCCACATTCTGTCGAGACGACGAACACACCCGCTGGCAGCGGGAGGTTACATGATAACGGAAGAGTGAGGCAATCCCAACTGCGGAGCCTGCCTTCGGCAGAATCTCTCCGCTAAACCGACAATTTCAACCAGGGTAGTTCAAGCCCTGGCTACTAAGAGGAAGTAAGTCCCTCACCGAAAAAAGCCCGGACAAATTACTGCGAGTTTTTGTTGCGCAGCGTACTGATCAATCCATCGACACCGGCCGCCTTGATCTGGCTGCCGAATTCCGCTTTGTAGCTTTTCGCCAAACTGACATTGTCGACTTCTATGTCGTAAACCTTCCAGGTATTTCGATCCTTCTTTGCGGATCTTAACTTGTAATGGACCGCAAACTTGGAGCCCGAATCGTCAAACACAGTTTTAATGACCGCTATTTTGTCGTCGTTGTCAGATGGAGTATGAGGCAGTATCTGCAGAGTCTGACCAGAATACTGATCAAGAGCTGCGGTATATGTGTTCAGCAACAGCTGGCGAAACTCATCAACCAACTCCTTGCGCTGGCCCTTGGAGGCTGCTTTCCACTGTTTTGCCCCAAGGGTAATCTTGGTCATGGTGGTGAAATCGATGTGTGGCAGCACATCGGTGTCGACCTTGCCACGCACATAGCTCTTATCGGCCTTGGCATCCGGACTATTCAACGCATCAATTACGTCAGTTGTGATTTGACGTACCAGATCCTCTGCAGGATGAGCGAATGTAATCGCCGGCAGCAGCACGAGCGACAGTAACAGTGTGCGTAGAATATTCATTTGATCCCCTTTGTACCGCATGCCGCACATCCGATGGCGACGGTCCTGGTTTTTAAAGTAATTGTTAGACTGTTTTGAAGGTGATGGCCCGCAAAAACCGGGCAACATCCTGGACTATAATGGGCTGCACGCAGGCAATCTCAAGCTTTGACCACACAAATACCAAAATTGTCCGCGAAGTTGATACGTTATATTCTCATGTTTGAGCGCCAAACAGGAGCTTAATAACAGGTCCGGATGCAGTCAACACCGTCAAAAAAAGCCCCTGCAAGTTACAAGAACTTTGAAATTCCGGCGATATCGCGGGTAAACTGACACATTCACCGAAGCCAGGTAATTTCGCTGGACACACATTACCGTCAAAACACACGTATGAATTATCGGGCTCTACATCGCAAATTTGCCAGAATAGTATGCATTCTGCTTACTGGTTTGGCGCTGTCTGCCTGTGCCACCAAGGGCCCGCCTACCACTGAGATAAGCGACCCGCTGGAAACTGCCAATCGGGCCATTTTCAAATTCAACGACAAAGTAGACCGATACGCCCTGAAGCCAATTTCAACCGGCTACAAAAAGGTCACACCAACAGTGATCAGAGTCGGCGTGAACAACTTTTTTGGCAACCTGGGTGACGTGTCAACTGCTGCAAACGGTTTTCTGCAGGGAAAATTCAAGCAAGGTCTCTCGGATACTGCCCGCTTTACGGTCAATACGGTTCTGGGCTTCGGTGGGATCATTGATGTAGCAACCCAGCTCGAATTCAAAAAACACTACGAGGACTTCGGGCAAACACTGGGAGTCTGGGGGGTGCCGGAAGGCCCCTTCATTATGCTGCCCTTTTTCGGACCGCAAACATTAAGAAGCACAGTGGGTCTGCTGGGTGACAGTCGCATAGAACCGCTGAACACTATTAATCTTGATGGTGCTACCCGCAGTTCACTGGTTGCTCTCAATGTAGTCAACTCGCGCGCAAAGTTGCTGGCAGCATCGTCGATCGCCGATACCGCCGCACTCGACCCCTATCGTTTTGTCAAAGACCGTTATGTCAGCTACCGTCGAAGACAGATCTTCGACAAGCCTGCTGTGAAGAGAAAAGCCACCACATCTGACCGTGAACTTGATGAGCTCGATGAGCTTGATGAACTGGACCTGCTGGATGAGCTGGACGACCTCGATGAACTGGATGAGCTCGACGAGCTGGATGAACTTGACGAGCTGGATGAGCTGGATGAGCTGGATGAATTTCTGTCAGAAGAAGAAGCCGAACTCCAGTTGCTCGAAGAAATGGATGCTCTTCAATAGTTTTCCTGCCGATGCACCCTAACCGAGTCGGAACCCATTGAACAACGAACAACCAACGCTCGATCAGCCACTAAAGCTTGCAACCAGTAACCCGGATTCAAATTTTAAATTGCTGGAAGTCGCAAGACGAGTATTCGCCGCAGAGGCAGCCGCAGTTGCCGCTTTAAGCCACTCACTGAACGCCGCATTTGCAACAGCATGTAAGCTGCTGCTCGAATGCCGTGGCCGAGTCGTTGTCTGTGGTGTTGGCAAGTCAGGCCATATTGCCAACAAAATAGCCGCCACACTGGCAAGCACCGGCACGCCCTCCTTCTTTGTACACCCGGGAGAAGCATCTCACGGAGATCTCGGTATGATCACAGCGGACGATGTGGTCATCGCTATTTCATACGGCGGCGAGTCCAGTGAGCTCAAGATGATCCTGCCAGTCATGAAGCGACTCGATGTTCCGCTAATAGCAATCACCGGCAAACCCGAATCGTCACTGGCTCAGGCAGCAACCGCGGTACTGAACGTTGCCGTGAAAGAAGAAGCCTGCACCCTCGGACTGGCACCCACCACCAGCACAACCGCAGCACTTGCAATGGGTGATGCACTGGCGATTGCGGTACTCGAAACCAGAGGCTTCAGCGCGACAGACTTTGCAATGACACACCCGGGCGGCAAGCTCGGCAAAAAATTACTGCTAAGGGTTACCGATATTATGGTCTGCGACGACACGCTGCCCACCGTCAGCACTGGCACTCTCCTGAAAGATTCTCTGTACAGCATGAGCGCCGGCAAGCTTGGCTTTTTAGCTATAGTTGATGATCACCACAAACTTATTGGCGTATTCTCAGACGGCGACCTGCGTCGTGCTCTTGACCGGGATATCGACATAACCAGCACACTGATTGATGAAGTAATGACCTGCGGTGGCCATGCGGTTAACTTCCAGCAACTTGCCGATGACGCGCTGCATATTATGGAGCAACATAAAATTTACGCACTGCCAGTCCTTGACGACAACGGCAAAGTTTGCGGCGCACTTAATATGCACACATTGTTTCAGGCAGGGGTCGCCTAGTTCAAAGCCAGCTCCCTGCGCATCCTCTTGTATCTCCCTTATGCTATCGGGTAATTCGTGTCGCTAAGTTATTTTCTTAATCAGTACCCTGTCTTAACTTTCCCTGGCAGAACTCTCCCTGATTGAATTTTCCCCTGTTTGAATTTTCCCTGATTGAATTTTAAAGAAGAACTCACTATGTCCAGTACCGCAGAACGTGCAAAGTCAGTCAAGGCTATTATCTTTGATGTCGATGGTGTACTGACTGACGGCGGGTTATATAGAAGTGACGACGGACAGGAAATCAAAAGGTTTCATGCAACCGATGGTCTCGGTATCCGAATGCTAAGTGATGCGGGAATAAAAGTAGCCGTAATAACAGGACGTGAATCAAACGTCGTGCGACATCGTTGCAGCGAGTTGCAGATAGACCATTTAGTACAGGGTGCCAAAGATAAGCTTCCGGCATTCGAATCACTCTGCAGCGATATGAAGCTGTCCCATGAAGATTTCGCCTACATGGGAGATGACATCATCGATTTACCTGTCATGCGCCGCGTCGCGCTGGCCCTCACCGTGCCGAATGCAAATGCCGAGGTGCGTGAAATTGCACACTGGACCAGCGTCCGACCCGGTGGCAACGGTGCCGCGCGCGAAGCGTGCGAACTGCTGTTGAAATCTCAAAATCTCTATGAATCCGCGATTGCACGCTATTTGGTCTGACTCTAAGTTATGATCTACTACCGGCCACTTTGCCACCGGAATAATTAAAAAACGGCTACTGAGAAAGAAACTATTAAGCCGGTATGCTTTAACTTTGTTAAAAACAGGTAAATATTGTCAATGTCTAATCCAACCAAACGGGCACTTTACGCTCAAAGCAGATCTCTATGCCCTCAAAGCTAGGCAAAAGCCTGCTAACATTTGTACTTTTGGTTATCGCGGTAATTTCGTGGCAGTGGATCGAAGATCGCAATGTGGAACCACTGGTGCAGAACAACACCATAGAAATGGTGGAGAACCAGAGCGATTATTACCTTGAGGATTTCGAAATCATCAATGTTGCCGTCAAGCAAAATTCGTCAACTAATGGCAACAACACCGCAGGCACGTATCTGAAAATTACCGGCCAGTCACTGTCACATCATTTTATTGAGGGCTATTCGCTTATTAATAGCCCAACGGTACACCTGCGGTCCGCTGACGGTAGCCAGTGGCAGGCCAGTGCGTTGAACGGAACTATCTCGGCGGACTTTGACGTTTTGGATTTACAAAACAACGTTGAGCTTACCCATACTCAATCGCCTGGTCGAGCGCCCGTCACCATGAATACAAATTCAATTTCAATAGACAACGGCAAGCGAATAATAAGCTCCAGTGAAACCGTCAATGTTAACGGCCGCGGCTGGCAATACAACGCCAATACGATGCAAGCCGAAATAGATCGTGGCACGTTATCATTCACATCCGGTGTGGAGGCACAGTTTGCGAACCCTAATCAAAGGTAAAATAGTTGCCGACCTGAAGTTATTAGTGTTACTCGCAGCTTTGCTAACGGGTCTCACCAGCAATGCCAATGCACAAATTGCCGATCACACAAAACCCATTAACGTAAAAGCAGACACCTCTATCTTCGACGAGCGAAGCGGCACGCAAACGTTGACCGGCAATGTCGAAGTTACGCAAGGCTCGTTATCGATAGCAGCCGATAAAATAGTAATACAAATAAAAGACGGTGCCCTCTATGAAATCAGAGGCACAGGATCACCAATAATATTTCAACAGCTGACTCTGGACAATCAACTGGTACGAGGTGAGTGCAACGAAATCACCTACAACACGGTTACCACTGAAATTACCTTTCGCGGTAACGCCAACTTCGAAAGGCCGGGACAGCAGCTCTCCGGTGACACCATCGAATACAACCTGCGCGAACTCACATTCAAGGCAGCAGGCAACAACGAAGACAGGGTTAACATTACTCTGCAGCCCTCCCAATTAAGACCCTAGCCCGTACACGCCAGAAAAATACACCGTAGTTACATCGATCATCGATCAAGATACCAGAGACATATGTCCACGCTCGTAGCCAAAGATCTAAAGAAGTCCTACAGCAAGCGCACTGTGCTCGACGGTGTCTCGATGCACATCAACCAGGGTGAAGTTGTAGGCTTGCTCGGACCAAACGGAGCAGGAAAAACAACATGCTTTTATATTGTTGTCGGGCTGGTTAAGCCGGATGGCGGTAAAATTTTTCTTGAAGGTAACGACATCACCAATGCACCAATGCATACCCGATCGCGCTTAGGTGTCGGTTACCTGCCGCAGGAAGCATCGGTTTTCAGAAAACTGACGGTAGAAGAAAACATTGTTTCCGTTCTTCAGTATCGCCCGGATCTGGACAAGCGCGACTATCAAGACATCACGGAAAATCTGCTGAGCGAATTGCAAATAACGCACATAAAGGACAGCCTCGGCATGAGTCTCTCCGGTGGTGAGAGACGCCGGGTAGAAATTGCCAGAGCGCTGGCAGCGGATCCGGTTTTTATTTTACTCGACGAACCATTCGCAGGCGTTGATCCCATATCTGTTATCGATATCCAGCGCATAATCAGTCACTTGCAACAGCGCGGAATTGGTGTACTGATAACTGATCACAACGTTCGCGAAACACTCGGCATTTGCGAACGCGCCTACATTCTTAGCGATGGTAGTTTGATCGCCGAAGGTACAGCAGAAGAAATACTGCAAAACCAGCAAGTAAAAGAAGTCTATCTCGGTGAGAGTTTTACTTTGTAACCCGGTTACCCTTTCTGCTCCCTGTTCTGCTCACACTGCAGCCTTGTCAGTCAATGCACGCCAGAATTCTGCACCTTACAAATGGTAATCAGATGCAGCAGTCATTGCACTGACGCCAAAAGACCAGCCGGCAGCAACAATCTTTCCATTTTCACCAATGTAATGCGACTCCGTTCGCGGTACATAAATAATGTTGAAATGACATTGCAGTTGGGTACTTTTGAACCATACTTTACCTGTACGTCATAAACTGCTTGTTGGCATTGCTAACAAACCAGTGACGACTTAAGTGAACAATAAAACAGACTTTGGCTGATGAGCATCCGCAGTGTTCAACCGAGGATTGCCAAATGTATGTAAGGCTCCGACGGCATTATCGTCAGCCACGCCTACGTACCGGTCTGCATAACAAATGGTAAAGCGCACAGTATGAAGCAATCTCTACAAATGAAAATGGGCCAGCAACTGGCCATGACCCCGCAACTGCAGCAAGCAATTAAACTGCTGCAACTCTCAACACTGGAACTGCAGTCAGAAATACAGGAAGCATTGGAAAGTAACCCAATGCTTGAAGTTCAGGAAGAAGGCGAGGACAACCCCGAGAAAGAAGCTGCCAAGATGCGCAGCGATAACGAGCGCGAAAGCAAAGAGCAGGAATCACCCAGCAACGAAGATGATGCGTCTGCAGACAGCATCGATCACCTGGAAGATATCTCGGCAACTGTTGAAGTGGCAGACGCCACACCAGACATTCCCGACGAACTTCCGGTCGATAGTGCGTGGGAAGACATCTATGAACCTGCTTATGGTTCAACCTCTATGCAGTCAAGCGACGAAAACCAGCGCGACTTCACCGAGTACACCAGTGCCGGCACCGGCAACCTGCAAGAACATCTGATGGATCAGCTACGTCTGCGTACTCTTTCAGAGGCCGACCAGATTATCGCTGCAACCGTAATCAACTGCATCGATGACAATGGTTATCTGGAAGACGAAATTACCGACATCATTGATGCGGTCAATTCAAACTATGACAACCCTGAAGATCATTGCGAAGAGGAAGAAGTAGAGGCAATGCTTCGTTTGATCCAACAGCTCGACCCGCTCGGTTGTGGGTCTCGTGATACTCGCGAGTGCATGTTAATTCAATTGCAGGAAATGGATTCAACGCCACACATTGAAGTGTGCAAGCAACTAATTGGCGAACACCTGCAAATGCTCGCCGCACGCGATTTCGCAAAAATAAAGCGTCAGCTGAAAATCAACGATGCACAGCTACAGAGTTCTATCCAGACAATTCAGAACCTGACACCGCGTCCGGGCTCTCAGGTTGTATCAAAAGACCCACAGTACATCGTACCCGATGTATTTGTTAAGAAAATTAAAGGCGTGTGGCGTGTTGAACTTAACCCTGACATTGCACCAAGACTTGCCGTCAATTCAATGTACGCAGGTCTCGTAAAACGTGCAGACAAAAGTGATGACAACAACTATATGCGCAACCAGTTACAGGAAGCGCGATGGTTCATTAAAAGCCTGCAAAGTCGCAACGAAACACTACTGCGAGTAGGTACCGCCATTGTTGAGCGCCAGCGCGGTTTTCTGGAGTATGGCGACGAGGCAATGCGGCCATTGGTTCTTCGTGATATCGCAGAGCATCTGGAATTACATGAATCAACCATTTCGCGAGTTACCACACAAAAATACATTCATACACCACGGGGTATTTTTGAGTTTAAGTACTTCTTCTCAAGTCATGTATCCACATCGGACGGTGGTGAATGCTCGGCAACTGCAATACGTGCAATGATCCGAAAATTCATTGCGAAAGAAGATCCGGGTAAACCACTAAGCGACAGCAAGATCGCCAGCACACTAGTCGCATCAGGCATACAGGTAGCACGTAGAACCGTGGCAAAGTATCGGGAATCTATGTCAATACCGCCATCCAATGAGAGAAAAAGGCTGAATTAACGACAGTTTTGTTACACACAATACAATAAATAACTACCGGGCTTATCTGCCCGGTAGACGCACCGGAAAATTGTGATAGGGTGACACAAACGCGCAAAAAATCTAATACATGCGAAACAAGGATCAGGTAGCGTTATCTAACAACCAAAGCGCCCTATAAATACCCGATGTAAAAAAACAGGGGAACGAATGAACAACAGGTTATTCCCATCGAACATACACTAGCAAATAAGTATGTTCCAAAGACCGGCACCAGCCAGTCTGTCACAGCAACAATTGCCGTGGCGGCTTTTATTGAACCAGCTAATAACCGATTAGCTTCAGCACACCCAGTTAAGAATCAGTCAAAACTCATTAAGCCATCTCGGCTATCTGAAACGACCTCCGACCAAAGTCCCTCTTTCTGTCACGGTCGACAAAATCTAACAACCGCTCGCATCAGTACTTTAAAACGCGGCCCTTCAGCACTATCTAAATTTTATAACAAAGCAATATGTATTTGTGCACTTGCAGGCGTTGTTCTGCCATTTAAAAACACAACAGGAGAAAAGCAAATGAACCTAACTGTTACCGGACATCATCTGGACTTAACAGACTCACTGCGTGACTACGTGAGCTCCAAAATGGATCGGCTTGAGCGCCACTCTGATGACGTACAGGACGTACACGTGATTTTAAGTGTAGAAAAATCAAGACAAAAAGCTGAAGCCACCGTCAACATCAAAGGCACCCAGCTTTTCGCAGACACCATAGAATCCGACATGTATGCCTCCATCGATCTACTTACCGACAAACTCGATCGTCAGTTAATCAAGCACAAAGAGAAAGTGAAGGACCATCACCGCAAAGACAAGGACAAAATTTCCACAAATATCGACGATGTTTAAACAAGGATGAGCTGACCGCCAGTCAGCAACCACAAAATGGAACACCTGCCTGCAAACGCGCAATTTGCGATTGCAGGCAGCTCGCAAATAATCTCCGGGTAAAAGCAGGCGTTAAAAGTAACATTGGTCAGCTTTTGAACATCTTTTGCACCAATCTTGTGCTATAAACTCCCCGCACCATCCACAGCAATTCCCTGCCCTTGTCAGAACCCGACTCAGACCCTCTCTTTCATGACTGATCTCTTTGATATTTCGCGAGTTTCCTGTCGCGCATCGTTGAGCAGCAAGAAAAAGTGCCTGCAGATGTTATCCGACCTGATCGAAAGCAGTCTCGACGATACTGAACTCGACGACAGCGTCGATATGGAAGTAATCGATGCTCTGACAGCACGAGAACGCCTCGGGTGTACCGGCTTGGGTCATGGTGTTGCGATCCCACATGGGCGCGTCGACTTCATCGACAAACCGATAGGCGCTGCAATCACACTCAAAGAGCCAATTGATTTTGATGCTGCTGATGATAAACCAGTCGATCTTATCGTCGGGCTCCTGATTCCGGAAAACGAAGTTAACGGGCATCTGAAAATTCTCGCCAGCCTCGCAAAATTTTTCAATTCCGAAGAGAACCGGAACGCAATGCGCAAGACGCACTCAGCAGAAGAAATTCTCGATTTTTTGAAAAACCTGGATCATCAGGACGACTTAGATAACAGCGACGCAGACTCCTGAACCCTCGGCACCTGAATCACATCTCCTGAACCATGGCACCTGAATTTCGGTAAGCCGGATTGTGACACTTACGCGCAAACGCCTCTCACGCTGCAGTTTTTTTTTCAGGCTGTATACTCATAGTTAATATTCGACCCGTCAACCATAGGTGATGGAAAACACTGTATGCAGTTAATGGTAATCAGCGGCCTCTCCGGAGCAGGCAAAAGTGTTGCACTACATACGCTTGAGGATGAAGGCTTCTACTGCATTGATAACCTGCCGAACAGTATGCTGGTGGACCTTGCCAGAAAGATGTCGCAGGACCCGGAGACCTATGATCGTGTTGCGGTAGGGATTGATGCCCGCGGCGAGGTCGATCTGCTTGGTCACTTCCAGTCTTCTATCTCTCAGGTGCAGTCACTCGGCATAGATACCAAAGTTGTTTTTCTCGATGCTCAGGACGACATTCTGGTTACACGCTTCAGTGAAACCCGACGCAAGCATCCTCTGTCTAAAGGTGGTGCGCCGCTGGAATCTGCAATTGTCGCCGAGCGTGCAATTCTCATTAGCGTTGAACAGTGCTCAGACGTCAGCATCGACACTACCAATCTCAATTTACATCAACTGCGTGAAGTGATGCGCAAACGTGTTATCGGGCTGAACCGCACACCTGTAAATGTTCTGTTGCAGTCATTCGGTTTCAAACACGGACCCCCGCACGCGACAGATTTTATTTTTGATGTCAGGTGCCTGCC
>CAYLZS010000432.1:0-15411 GCA_964388065.1 uncultured Granulosicoccaceae bacterium | reverse complement strand
TGTTGTATTTATCTCACTAGTTTTCTTTTTTTTTTTTTTTCAAGCAGAAGACGGCATACGAGATCATGCCTAGTCTCGTGGGTTCGGAGATGTGTATAAGAGACAGTTACATATTCTGTACCATGGATGGATAAGGTTACTAACACCAATTAGTCAAATACAAAATGGTTCGATGACCGACCATTATGCAAACTATTTCGCATTACTTTATCACTTCGCGGATTAACCGACCGGCATAGCCCCGGAACACTGCGCTAACCAGCGAGCACTATTACAACAAAACGGGATTAAGTTGACGGGCGTCAATGACACAACGTCTATCGAATGTTGTATCTCAGAAGTAAATGCCTCACCTAACTTGATGCCATCAAATATGTGATGGCATCAACAGTTTAATACTAGTGGGCTGTGCGGGAGCAATTAGCCAATAGCTTTTAACAAAGTCTCGCCAAGCTTTGCAGGAGACGGCGATACAACAATCCCCGCGCTCTCCATTGCAGCGATTTTATCGTCAGCCCCGCCCTTACCACCTGAGATTACCGCACCTGCATGACCCATTGTGCGTCCCGGTGGTGCGGTGCGACCGGCAATAAATCCAGCCGTCGGTTTGCTGCGGCCTTTGCCTGCCTGTTCGGTTAACCACTCTGAGGCTTCCTCTTCAGCCGAACCCCCGATCTCACCAATCATAATGATTGATTTTGTATCATCGTCATCAAGAAACAGATCAAGGACATCGATAAACTCGGTGCCCTTTACCGGATCACCACCAATACCAACCGCCGTTGTCTGACCAAGGCCAGCCATGGTAGTTTGATAAACCGCTTCATAGGTTAACGTACCTGAACGCGATACCACACCGACTGACCCTTTCTTAAAAATGGTACCCGGCATGATTCCGATCTTGCATTCGTCAGGGGTTAACAAGCCGGGGCAGTTCGGTCCTACCAGACGTGAATTGGAATCCTGCAATCTGGCTTTTACATTCACCATATCTCTTACAGGTACACCTTCAGTAATACAGATTATCAGTGGCACCTCTGCATCGATTGCCTCAACGATAGCAGCCGCTGCACCCGCTGGTGGCACATAGACCACAGAGGCATCGGCACCAGTCTCGGCAACACCTTCTTTCACGGTTGTGAATACCGGTAATTCGCTGCCTTTAGCGTCGCCGTTTTCACAAGTCCAGGTTGTGCCGCCTTTCTTTGGATGAATACCACCAACCATTTTCGTACCGTGGTAGGCAAGCGCCTGCTCCGTATGGAAGGTACCGGTTTTACCAGTCAGGCCTTGCACAAGTATTTTAGTGTTTTTGTTGATCAGTATTGACATGAGCTTACCCTTTAACCGCTTTTACAATTTTCTGCGCAGCATCATCCAGATCATCAGCGGCAATAACGTTCAGATCACTATTGTTGATAATATCTTTGCCTTCCTGCACTTTTGTGCCTTCGAGTCGAACCACCAAAGGTACACTGAGACCCACCTCCTGAACCGCCTGAACAACACCCTCTGCAATAACATCACAGCGCATAATACCGCCAAAAATATTGACCAGAATTCCTTTAACATTCGGATCAGAGGTAATAATTTTAAAGGCGGCAGTAACTTTTTCTGTTGTGGCACCACCGCCAACATCTAAAAAGTTAGCAGGCTCAGCACCGTAAAGTTTAATGATGTCCATAGTCGCCATGGCAAGCCCTGCACCATTCACCATGCAACCGATATCACCGTCCAGCGCAATATAGGCAAGATCGTACTTCGAGGCTTCAATCTCTTTTTCATCTTCTTCAGTTTCATCACGCAGCTCTGCAATATCTGCATGTCGAAACATGGCATTGCCATCGAAAGATACCTTGGCATCGAGCACTCTCAAATGTCCGTCTTTCAGAACCACCAGAGGATTAACTTCCAGCAGACTCATATCGCTCTCGACGAAGGCGTTATATAAAGTGGGAAACAGGGTCTTGCCATCTTCTGCAGCAACACCATCCAGTTCAAACGCTGCGTTAAGTTTGGCAACATCGGCATCAGTGATGCCTTTCAATGAATCGATCGCTACCGTGTGGATTTTCTCTGGCGTGTCGTGCGCTACCGCCTCAATGTCCATTCCACCTTCAGTGGAGGCTACAAAAGAAAATTTGCTGGTTTCCCGATCAACCAATATAGACAGGTACAACTCGGTTTCAATGTCCGCACCGTCTTCAATGTAGAGTCGGTTAACCTGTTTGCCATCTGGCCCTGTTTGCGCTGTGACCAGCGTCTTGCCAAACATCTCGTGGGCGTTGGCTTTGGCTTCTTCTGCAGAAAAACTCACCCGAACACCACCTTTGGCATCTGCTGCAAGCTCTTTAAACTTGCCTTTGCCGCGCCCACCTGCATGTATCTGGCTTTTTACGACATATACCGGCCCCGGCATACTGTCGATTGCTGAATCGATGTCAGTAGCTGCGAGCACGGGCTCGCCTTTCGAGACGGGGATACCGAATCCGGCCAATAGTTTTTTCGCCTGGTATTCATGAATGTTCATACGTGGATGAATCTCCGGTTTTTGAATTCTGACTCTCTGCAGGTATCAATGATTGCTTTGAATTAAAGCATTGGTGAACCTGCAATAAAAATATCAATTCTGTTTGGATCACTTTCTGTTTGGGATGTGGATAGCTCGACCATCTGCACCCAGTGCTGCTTCGTGAATAGCCTCAGACAAAGTCGGATGTGCAAACACTGTACGTGCAATGTCTTCAATTGTGCCTTCAAACTCAAGCGTTAAAACTCCGTGGCCAATCAGCTCTGAACTATGCGCACCGACAATATGCATTCCAAGTACGGCATCGGTATCTGCATCTGCGAGTATTTTTACCGTACCATTTGTATCCTGCATCGCTTTCGCACGTCCACTGGCCATAAAAGGAAATACACCTTTTTTGTAGTTAACGCCTTCTTCTTTAAGTTGCTCTTCGGTTTTACCAACCCACGATATTTCCGGATGCGTGTAGATCACCGAAGGAATTGCATCGTAGTTGAGGTGGCTCTGATGACCTGCAATGCGCTCGGCAACCGCAACACCTTCTTCAGAACCTTTATGCGCGAGCATTGGTCCGCGTACTAAATCTCCGATTGCCCAGACACCTGGCAAATTGGTCTCACATGCACCGTTAACATGCACCAGACCTCGTTCATCAATCAGAAGATCAGTTTCAGGCAAGGTCAGCTGACTGATATTGGAACGCCTGCCAACAGCAACAATTACCCGGTCCACCTGTAGTTGCTGTTCGCCATCTTTATCGGTGTAGATAATATCTACCTTGTTGCCATTGACCGTTGATGACATAACCCGGGCACCGAGCTTGATATCCAGCCCCTGCTTTGTAAACTGCTTTAGCGATTCGCGAGCAATCTGATCATCAACGATAGACAGAAACGCTTCCTGAGCTTCAAGCACAACAACCTCAGCACCCAGCCTGCGCCAGACACTGCCTAGCTCAAGACCGATAACTCCGGCGCCAATCACGCAAAGCTTTTCCGGTACCGATTCCCAGTCGAGTGCACCTGATGAATCAACAATGATATCGCCTTGCAGTGGTGCAGATGGGATCTCTATCGAATTCGATCCGGTTGCGAGAATTACATGTTCTGCTGCATAGGTACTTTTGCCATTATTGAAGTCAGTTACCTCAATCTGCTTTTCGGGCAACAGAGCACCTGTGCCTTGTATCCAGGTAACTTTGTTCGCCTTGAACAAGCCTTCAATACCCCCGGTAAGTTCCTGCACAATTTTGTCTTTGGTTGCGATCATCTTCGGCACATCAGCAGTGACCGAAGCCGCCAGAATGCCGTGATCGTCCAAGTGATGCCTGGCATCATAGTAACGCTGACTGCTTTCAAGCAGTGCCTTTGAAGGAATACAGCCAACATTCAAACAAGTACCACCAAGTGCTGGCTTGCCTTGCTTGTTAATCCATTGTTCTATACACGCGGTATTAAGGCCAAGCTGTGCGCAGCGGATTGCAGCAACATAGCCCGCCGGGCCCCCGCCAATAACAATGACATCGTACTTATCAGACATCCACTACTCCGATGGGCAAGTGAAATACTTGCTAATGGGTGAATTGCACACAGCAGAACTCGCTGCGGTTAACCGGTACGCCCTGACAGATCAAAAGGCAGATCAAAAGGGCAAGTCACAAAGGGCTTGCGGCAAGAGGCAGAGCTTGTCTCGCCGTGAACCGGGTATTATACGGCCGCTTGTAACCAGCAGCTAAATATCCAGAAGAATTTTGGCCGGCTCTTCGACCAGCTCTTTGATTGTCTTGAGAAATCCAACTGCTCCCTGGCCGTCTACTATGCGGTGATCATATGACAGGGCGATATACATCATCGGCTTGATCACAACTTCACCGTTGCGTGCTACCGGACGTTCCTGAATTGTGTGCATGCCAAGAATCGCACTTTGTGGCGGATTCAGGATTGGTGTCGACATCAGTGAACCGAATACTCCACCATTGGTGATTGTAAAAGTACCACCGGTCAGATCTTCAATGCCGAGCTTGCCCTCTTTGGCACGACCCGCATACTCACCGATCTGACCTTCAATTTCTGCAAGTGACAATAATTCGGTATCACGAAGAATCGGAACTACCAGACCACGGTCGGACGAAACAGCAATACCTATATCGCAATAGCCATGATAAACAACATCATCGCCATCAAGTGACGCATTAATATCCGGGTAACGCTTCAACGCCTCACTGGCGGCTTTAACAAATATGGACATAAAGCCAAGCCGCACACCATGTGCTTTTTCAAATTGATCTTTGTACTCAGCTCGCAAGTCTTTTATGGGCTGCATATCCACTTCATTAAAAGTGGTTAACATGGCGGTAGTTTGCGTAGCGTGCAACAGTCGCTCTGCAATTCTGGCACGCAAGCGTGACATCGGCACACGCCGTTCTTCACGATCACCGGACATGACGCCAACCGGTGCAGATGTTGAAGCCGATGGCGCTGATGATGCGGCTGCAATTCCCGCTGCAGCACCAGCAGTGACGGTCGCTGCAGCCACTGGTGCTGATGCAGTTCCACCGCCGCCAGAGACATGTGCCTGAACATCTTCTTTGCTTATCCGTCCACCCTTTCCGCTGCCAGCAACATCATTGCGATCAACACCATGCTCAGCCATCATATTTCTGACAGACGGGCTGGTCGGTCCACCCGTCGCAGCACCAGAAGTTGTTGCCGGTGCGGAGGCAGCAGCTGCGGCGGCAGGTGCATCGGCAACTGCACCGGCTTCCATCGTGCCGAGTA
This sequence comes from uncultured Granulosicoccaceae bacterium, assembly GCA_964388065.1. Taxonomy (GTDB): domain Bacteria; phylum Pseudomonadota; class Gammaproteobacteria; order Granulosicoccales; family Granulosicoccaceae. Next base: position 10,104 of record CAYLZS010000432.1, on the reverse strand, counting down.
CTTCCTGCGCCAGTACCGTTGCACCTTCATCTGCAATAATGGTGGAAAGCACACCATCAGCTGGTGCTGGTACTTCAAGTACTACCTTGTCAGTTTCAACTTCAACAAGGACTTCATCTCTTTTAACAGCGTCACCGGGTTTTTTCTGCCACGCCAGAATGGTCGCGTCAGCAACTGACTCGGGTAATACGGGGACCTTGATTTCAGTACTCATTAGATTCTATGAAACCTTGCTTGTGTCGATGGACAACATGTTAGTGGTTAATGGGTGGTGGGTTAATAGCCGGATTAATGGGTGGTTTTCAGTTGATGTTAACTGAGTGCTGAGAATTATCCTGCAGCGCCAGCGCTTCCAGTACCAGCGTGTTTTGCTCTTTGATATGCAGGTTGGCATAACCGACTGCCGGTGATGCCGAAGGCGGACGACCGGAAAACTCAAGTTCCTGACCATTGGCCAGAACCCTCTCTACGCGGTGTCTTGTCGCTCGCCATGCACCCTGATTACGTGACTCTTCCTGACACCATACAACTCTGCTGGCATTAGGGTAAGTGGCAATGATCTCTCTCATCTCCTCATAGGGGAATGGGTAGAGTTGCTCAATACGAACAATGGCAATATTTTCCAGGTTTTCTTCACGACGTTTTTCCAACAGGTCGTAGTAGACTTTGCCTGAGCAAAACACCAGTCTGGTAACAGCGCTGGCATCAATCGGATCAATCTCTTTCAGCACCGGCTCGAACTTGCCATCAGCCAGTTCTTCAAGGGTCGATACGGCAAGTCTGTGTCGCAACAAACTCTTCGGTGTCATTACTATTAGCGGACGACGCATCGGTCTGACCATTTGGCGTCGAATCATGTGATACGCCTGTGCCGGTGTACTCGGTACCAGCACTTGCATATTGTCTTCAGCACACAGCTGCAGAAAACGTTCAAGACGTGCTGATGAATGCTCCGGACCCTGACCCTCATAACCATGGGGCAGAAACAGACTCAGGCCGCACAAGCGACCCCATTTGGTTTCACCAGAACTTATAAACTGATCGATAACCACCTGCGCACCATTGGCAAAGTCACCGAACTGCGCTTCCCAGATCACCATGGTAGTTGGGTCTGCTGTGGCATACCCATACTCAAAAGCCAGTACCGCTTCCTCTGACAAGACAGAGTCGATAACCAGGAAGTTCGCCTGACCTTCAGACAAATTTCTCAGTGGCACATAGGCATCGGGAACACTTTGATTGTGCAATACCGCATGGCGATGAAAAAATGTACCACGACCACAATCCTGACCTGATAAACGCACCGGGAAGCCATCGTTAATCAACGTAGCGTAGGCGAGATTCTCTGCATAGCCCCAATCAATAGGCAGTGCACCAGCTGTCATCTTGCGCCGATCTTCAACAATCTTCTTCACCCGTGACTGCAATACCAGCCCATCCGGCAGAGTGGTCAGTTTGGTAGCAAGATTTTGCAGCGTCTCTACCGGCAAGCTACTGTCATAAGGCGAGCGCCAGTCAGCTTTTAAATACTGCTGCCAGGCAATATCCTGAGCCAGGTCACCATCTGTATCAATCTCGACATCCGGTGCTACGGTAAGACCTGCATCGAGCTTATCGCGATAATCCTGTACCAGCTGGTCCGGTAAACCGGCTTCAGCCATCCCGGCTTTAACCAGTTTCTCAGCGTAGATTTGCCTGGTGGTCGGTAACGCTTTTATTGTTTTGTACATATGCGGCTGTGTGGCCGACGGTTCATCTGCTTCGTTGTGGCCGTGACGACGATAACAAACCAGATCAATCACAACGTCTTTTTGAAATTCATTTCTGAAGTCCAGTGCCAGCTGACTTACAAACAACACAGCCTCCGGGTCATCTCCATTCACATGAAAGATCGGTGCGTTGATCATTTTGGCGACATCAGTGGCATACAGGGTAGAACGTGCGTCATCCAGGTTGCTGGTGGTAAATCCAATCTGGTTGTTCACAACTATATGCACTGTGCCCTTGGTAGAAAAACCACGCGAGTCAGCCATGTTGAAAGTCTCCATGACGACACCCTGACCAGCAAAGGCAGCATCACCATGAATTGCAATTGGCAACACGAGCTGACCATCACCGTCTTCATGGCGATCCTGTCTTGAACGTACTGAACCTTCAACCACCGGCGATACAATTTCAAGATGTGAGGGATTGAAAGCCAGCGTCAGGTGCATGTACTGATTGCCACTGATTTTTATATCTGACGAAAAGCCCTGATGATACTTAACATCACCGGATGACAAATTTGCCTGATGCTTACCTTCAAATTCCGAAAACAGATCGGCTGGATTTTTACCGAGAATGTTTACCAGCACGTTTAGGCGCCCGCGGTGGGCCATACCAACAACCATCTCTTTACAACCAGCAGCTCCCGCACGCTGGACCAGTGAACTCATTATCACGATGAGACTTTCGCCGCCTTCCAGTGAAAATCTTTTTTGCCCGACATAGCGAGAGTGAAGATAGCGCTCCATGCCTTCAGCGGCGGTCAGTCGTTCGAGAATCCACTGCTGCGATTCGAGGCTGAGATCCGGCTTTGACCAGTAACTCTCTATACGCTGCTGCAACCACTGTTTTTGCGTAGTGTGGTTGATATACATGTACTCATAACCAATCGAGCCACAATAGATTTTTTCCAGGTGAGCAATGATTTCGCTAAGTTTGGCGTTGTTGATACCGTGCAACGACGGCGTCTGAAACTCGGTCTGCAAATCGACGTTGGATAATCCGCATTCGTGCAATTGCACTTCACGAATTGTAAGCTTGTTCATCTCGCCAAGCGGATCAATATCTGCCAGCTGGTGACCACGTGTACGATAGGCATCGATAAGCCCACCGACCTGAATCTGCTTGCGGCTGTGCTCAGCAGATCCGTCACCTACCGGGCCAGTCCTGGCAGCGGAACGCCGTGCCGTATTATAGAAGTGGTTGCGCACTTCAGAATGAGGTATGTCGTGCGCCTGCCCGTTGACCATTGGCAGCTGCTCAAAATACTCGCGCCACGCTTCAGATACAGTATTCGGATCGCGTAAATAATTTTCGTACTGGGTTTCCAGATACACAATGTTGCCACCATCGAGCATCGAGGTGCTTTGCAACATTTTCATGTCGGACATTTTTTTTATACCAGAACAATTGAGTTGGTGGACAGAGGATAGATGAAGTGCATTGAAACGCCAGTCACCCGGATTCCCCATATTACCGAAATTCCGCCTGTGTTTCGAGTTGTGCACCCTTCTACCATCGGTGTTTGTCCCACTGCTCGGGGTTAGCCCAGTTTTTGGCATTCAGCCAGTCTGGCTCTGGTTTGTAGCGACGGATATCAAACTCGAAAATCTGCAGCACAGGCTCAGTCGGAAGTTCAGTACCGGGCGAGCCTGGCAAATCAGAAAAACCCACTTGTGAGAACCCGAGGGCCAAACTGTCGGCCAGTGACCAATGCTCGGCGCAGTTTACATGCAGGACCCGGTCGGCGTGCAGATCCCTGATTCTGGCGAGTAACCTGATAAGAGACGGTTTATCGACATCGGGCTCAAGCAGGCAGACCAACGGCCAGCGCCGATCCGCAAGAATACTCAGGTTAGCTGCGACCGTGGCAGTGGCCCTGCCTTCAATCTGTTCGGGTTGCGCGGCCATTGTCGCACGCAGATGTTCAACTATTGGCTCCGGCTGATCAGCCAATACCAGCATTTCAGGCGAGTCGAAATTATTTGCCAGGAACTGTGCCAGATGTTTCAAACGATCAGGGCTTTGGTCATTCATCACGTTCGCAATTTATTACCGTTACTTGTGAGTCTTCTGATACTGCTCTTTTTGTGCATTCGTCGCCTCAGTCTGATGCTGATCTTTCCACTGCTGATAGGGCATGCCGTAGACAATCTCACGCGCTGCATCCAGGTCGAGGTCGATGTTTCGCTCAGAAGCCTCTGCGGAATACCACTTCGACAGACAGTTGCGACAAAAGCCTGAAAGGTTCATCAGATCAATGTTTTGCACATCGTTGCGCTCTCGCAGGTGCGATACGAGCCGTCGAAACGCGGCCGCCTCAAGCTCTGTTCGGGTAGAGTCGTCCAAATTCTTCTCCTTGGATAGTTTTGCTGACTGGTACTGGCCCGACTAACTGACAACGACGAACTCTCTTACACGAAGTTTGCCTTGAAGTTTTATCAACAAAATAAACGTCGTCAGATCTGTCAGGTATTATCGTTCCGCTATTATACCTGCCTCAGCCACCACAATCGGCAACAGACGAATGAACCAGGCACAATACCCTCCTCTCCATGGTACTCAATACACGCATTCTGAGTGGTCACAAATAGATAACAACATCTCTTAAAGTCATGGAAATTTTTTTTATATTTTTGCTTTTAGCGGTAGTCGCCTTTTGGTGGTTTAGCACAACCAGCCGCGAAACCGCCACCCGATTTGCGCGCGAAGCATGCAAACGCTGCAGTGTACAATTGCTAGACGAAACGGTTTCGTTGAGTAAAATTCGCCTGCAAAGATCTGAACGCGGACACATGAGCATCGCACGTTGGTATACTTTCGAATTCAGCACCTCAGGCATGAACCGCCGTTCCGGGCTTGTCAGTTTATTAGGCAACAAGTTGCTCGACATGCACCTTGAGGTTGACGTCGAAGAGTTGTCGAACTAAAAAATCTCAACACAGCCTAATTCTCAAACCAGCAAACCAAACATAGAGAGCATTAAATGAGTTTATGCCCCTGCAGTTCCGGAGACGAATTTTCAGATTGCTGCGCTCCTTACTTAAAAGGCAAAAAGAAACCGGAAACTGCAGAAGCTCTGCTGCGTTCAAGATACACGGCCCATACATTCGCGAACATCGACTACATACAAAAAACCCACCATCCGGGACACCGCGCCGAAATAGATTTAGCCAGTACCAAAGACTGGGCAGAAAACTCTGAGTGGCTAAGTCTTGAAATCAGAAAGACCGAGCGTGGCAAAGCTGCTGATCAGGAGGGTACGGTCGAGTTTATTGCCAAATTCAACGACAGTGATGGCAATCTGGTCAATCACCACGAAGTCAGCTTGTTCAAAAAACATCAGGACGACTGGTATTTCGTTGATGCCGAAGCACCAAAAGTCGAACAGATACGTCGCGACTCACCGAAGATCGGACGCAATGATCCCTGCAGCTGTGGCAGTGGTAAAAAGTTTAAAAAGTGCTGTGGATCTGCAGCCTAGTGGGGCGTGGCCTGTTCCTGCAACCCAGTACTCACTCAGGTGACAGGGTTGGCAGAGGGTGCAACACCAATAAAATCAAGTACAGCACGAGCAAAGACATCGTTGCTGTCTCCGGCGACCATATGAGCTGCATCGGCGATATCCTGAAACTCAACATGTGGCACCAACTCGAGAAATTCTTCCACCGCTTCACGACTGACAATTTCGCTCTGCTGACCTCGTATCAGTAATACCGGCAATTCAAGCCTTGAAGCTGCATTGCGCTGACGTTGATAAAAGTCTTCATCGATAGCACCGACGTGTTGCATCAGGCGAGGATCCCAGTGCCAGTAGTAACGGCCATCATCTGCAAGTCGCAGGTTTTTCCTCAAGCCTTTAGCGCTCGCCTGACGGGGCTTACCGACAACATCAGACTGTGATCTACGACGTCGAGGTGACTGGTAGGCTTCTACCGCGCTCACAGCATCTTCAAGCGACGCAAAACCCGCCTGATAACGGTTCATAAATTCGATAATTCTGGTGACACCTTTATTGTCGACACGCGGGGTAATATCGACCAGCACCATTGAGTGGAATAATCGCCGCGCTGCTTCCCCTTCAGCCAGCATGCCGCAAATACCCCCCAGTGACGCACCCACAAGCACCGGTTTTAGATGTTGCCCAACTGCAAAGTGCTCGGTTATCGCTACCAGATCAGAGACCAGGGTATCAACCGAATAATCTCCGTCATGCGACCAGTCGCTGTCGCCATGACCGCGGGTATCGACCGCTATCGCTCGCCATCCGGCCCCCGCGAGACAAAGACCTGCGTTGCGCCAGGAGTGTCTGGTCTGCCCCGCACCATGCATCAGCACAACAACCGGGTCACCCTTCTCACCAAATGACGTCGCCGTCAGTTGAATACCGTTTGCAACGGGGATATGGAGTAACTCGGATGGGCTCATGCAATCTTGTAAGGAAGAACGGGACGAAGACCGGAACCCGAAAGTCTATAATAAAGTATGCTTATCAACACCTCGTACCGGCTAAACACCGGTCAGGTGCACGGTAAAAGAGTGGGTTAACGATTTAGAGATGATCTAATCAACCGATCCAATCGACCTACCCGATCGATCCACCCAACCGATAATTAATCGTTGGAACAGAAGCCACAATCAGGTACAAAAAAAATGACTGCAAAGCCCTGGCTAAGTAGCTACCCGGAAGGTGTACCGGAATTCGCCGACATTGACGCCTACGACAGCGTCGTCGACCTGTTCGAAGAAAGCGTTGAAAAGTTTCGCGACAAAACAGCTTTTATCAGTATGGGGGCCTCAATCACCTTCGGTGAGCTTGATGACTATTCCAAAGCATTTGCCGCATGGTTACAGGCTAGCGGTAAGTTTGAGAAAGGTGATCGTGTTGTGGTCATGATGCCTAACCTCCTGCAATACCCGATCGCAGTGTTCGGCTTGCTAAGAGCAGGGCTTGTAATCGTCAATACCAACCCGCTGTACACCAGACGCGAACTACAACATCAACTGGAAGATTCGGACGCAAAAGGAATAATTATTGTCGAGAATTTCGCCAACACTCTCGAAAAAGCGTTGAAGCATGTCAAACCCGAAGTCATCATCACCACTCGTATAGGAGACATGTTAGGTTTTCCGAAGTCATTCATTACTAACGCCGTAGTTAAATACGTTAAGAAAATGGTGCCGGCTTTTAACCTGCCTGGCAGTATTTCCATGAGTGAAGTCTTGAAGCAGGGAGCTGATAAGCCGTACAACAGGGTATCACTGACTCACAAGGATCTTGCATTTCTGCAGTACACAGCCGGCACCACCGGTGTGGCGAAAGGGGCAATGCTAAGCCATGGCAACATGGTCTCCAACATGCAGCAGGCATTTCACTGGCTTGAACCTTCAGACGTTGAAGAAGGCAAAGAAATGATTATCACTGCACTGCCGCTCTATCATATCTTTGCACTAACCGCTAACTGTCTTGTGTACACCAAGTTGGGTGCTACCAATATTTTGATCCTAAACCCCCGCGACATGCCGGGCTTTGTTAAAGAACTTGCCAAGTATAAGTTCACTGCCATCACAGGTGTTAATACACTGTTCAACGCCATGATGAACACCGAAGGGTTTAGCAATATCGATTTTTCCGCTTTAAAAATTACGCTTGGCGGTGGAATGGCGGTACAAAAATCGGTAGCGGAAGAATGGAAAGAAGCTACAGGTTGTCCATTAATTGAAGCCTATGGATTAACCGAGACAAGCCCTGCTGCCTGTATTAATCCAATTACTGCCACTGACTATAACGGTGCTATCGGATTGCCAATATCTTCTACAGAAGCTTGCGTAAAAGACCCGGATGGCAACATGATGCCTGTCGGTGAACGCGGCGAGCTATGCATACGCGGACCACAGGTCATGCAGGGTTACTGGCAGCGTGAAGAGGCAACTGCAAAAGTCATAGACAGCGACGGCTGGTTCCACACCGGGGATGTCGCCATCATGGATGAAAAAGGATACTTCACAATTGTTGATCGGCTCAAAGACATGATCCTGGTGTCAGGGTTCAACGTCTATCCCAATGAGATCGAAGCAGTGCTGGTATCACACCCGGGCATTCTTGAAGTCGGTGCGATCGGTGTGCCTGATGAACACTCCGGCGAGATCGTTAAAGTATTTATTGTCGCCAAGGACAAATCACTGACAGAAGAAGACATAAAGCAATTCTGTCGCGAGAACTTCACCGGATACAAGCGACCGAAGCTAATCGCTTTCGTAGACGATTTGCCCAAGTCGAACGTTGGTAAAATTCTGCGCCGCGAATTGCGCGAGCAGGATGAGTCAGAAAAGACAGCCTAGACGGAGTCAAAATTACCCGTTGCTCGTCAGCGTTATTCACGCCGACGATGTTCCTTTCTTGTAGCTGCCTGGCTATCTGGTCAGGCAGAGGCAGCGCCGCCCAAAGCTACTAATCTGATTGGTCTTCAAGCCTTGTGACCTCAGCGGCCTGCCAGCCTTTGTCACTTTTTGTCTGTATGTACTCGACCTGCTGACCTTCAGCCAGTGTTTTGTAGCCATCACCCTCGATAGAGCGATAGTGAACAAAAACGTCTTCACCCGCATCATTAACGATAAAACCATACCCCTTGGCGTTATCGAACCATTTCACGGTGCCTATTGATTTATCCATCTTTCTAACCTGAATCCGCTGCGATCTCTGCCGTGCGTTTCATTATAATTTTCAGTAGCCTGCCGAATTGGCGGACCGTGTAAACCACAACCCCGATTTCATGCTCCCCCGTGCTGCTACGGCATCGAGTACCCCACTTCCATGAGCTTAAATTCTGGACTACTGGCTTATAAACCAGCATAGCCGGGCCACAGTTGACTGATCTCAGTCACTTGTAGGAATAATCCTACAAGAATCAGGCGAAAAAGTCCCCTCTCTATTGGAAATTCTGCAAAGCTCCTGAGGCTATCCGAGGCATTTAAAGCCGCCTTTGAAACTCATGCCCTCCACCATGATTCAGAATTCCTGCAGTCAGCCGATAACGCTCCCCGTGGTTTAAGTATCCGCCACTGCCGACGAACGAATACCAGAATAACCCGGGGATCAAATGAAGATTTTCAGCGTTAAATTTTTACGTCCCTTGCTTCTGCTGTGCGCTCTGTTTGCCATCAGCGGCATTACCGCCCACCAAATAATCTACTCGCGCGCCTGGCACAAGCCGCTCGATGTTGTCATCTACCCAATCAACGCCGACAATGAGCTGCAGACACACAACTACATCAACACGTTAAGCCAAAAGAACTTCTCGGAAATAGACGACTGGTTCGCAGCCGAAGCCAAACGACATAAACTGCCACTCGAGCAACCGATACGTATTCAACTGGGTCCGAGGGTCGACTCGGTGCCTCCTGCATTGCCGGTGAACAAAGGCGTGCTGAGAACCGTATTGTGGGGTCTGAAGCTGCGCTTTTGGGTGTGGCGTAACACACCGGACGATTCATCCAATTTGCGCAGAGTGAGAGTATTTATTGCGTACCAACAGGGCAGCGAAGATACACCGCTGGCCCACTCCGTTGGTTTGCAAAAAGGCCTGATCGGAGTGGTAAATGCCTTTGGGCATCATCAACAAACCAAACAAAACAATATTGTTATTGCCCACGAGATTTTGCATACCGTAGGAGCTTCAGACAAATACAACATCTATGGCGGTCCGGAGTTTCCGTTCGGCTTCGCAAATCCAAATCGAGAGCCTCTTTACCCACAGCGATACGCAGAGGTAATGTCAGGTCGAATACCGACATCGCCCTACTCTTCCTACATGCCCCCCAGTCTGAAAAGCGTACGCATAAATCCGCTGACAGCCAGCGAAATTGCCTGGCTGGACTAAGTACCCAGCTCACAATCGAATAGAGACAATCTCAGCTCCGGTTAGTCCCTGCGTCGGATATCTGCCGTGGATCGGATCGATATCAGCCATCACATTCCTGCTCAGTCTTGCGACGTACCCACACTGCTTGCACGGATTCCGACAAATCACTTCAATCGGCCACAAATCCAACCCCAAAAATCTCGTCTATCCACTACCCTTTAGTATGGATTCTCCGGAATCTGGCAGGACTGCTATTGATTGTGGCAGGGCTGGTTATGCTGATCCTTTCGGGTCAGGGATTGCTGACGATCGTCATCGGCATTTTTGTCGCAGACTTTCCAGGCAAGCAGACACTGGAACGCAGGTTGGTTGCAAATAATAAAGTGTTTCGTGCGATCAACTGGATTAGAGCCAAAAAGGGTGTAGCTGCCCTTAGCTATCCGGAGGGCTATCCGGAGTCGAACATAAGATAAAACAA
>CAYLZS010000431.1:0-2631 GCA_964388065.1 uncultured Granulosicoccaceae bacterium | reverse complement strand
CGTTGAGTATCACCTCCTGACTACCTGCAAAAGGCGAGTAAAGACCAATGAGTGCAGTCAAAGCCGCCACTCCTACACCTCTTTTCAACTGTATTGAGCCAAACACTTGTCTCTTTGCCAACGTTTCCATTTGTAAACCTCAGATTCGGTTAGTTTCTTATTGTTAGATTAAACTAGAGTTTCACTTTGGTACGATCAACCGAGGTTCCCCGGATAATTGTTATCTCTCTCGATGTATCAACAGGCTTGCGAACACTGGCCGGCTTCACTACAGGTTTTGGTTTTTCTTCAACTGCAATTTCCAAAGCCCGATCATCCGGATTTCGAAGTACCAGTTGAATTGTTCCTTCAGCAGTAGCGCCGGTTAGTTTTGCAGCTTCATCCAGGTTAGCTTCCAGGGTAACAGCACGCACAACGACCGGGTCGTTCTCGTCACGAGCAGCGCTCTGATCGATCGCCAGTACCTTTATGTCTTGCAGTAACGTCCGTGTTTTTGCTCTGCGATTTTCAAGTCTTGTCGCCAACACATCTACGTGATTCCCCGGTAGCAGGAAACCCGCAACACCATTTACATCGTCAACTCTTACGGTTATTGCACGCTTGTTCGGTGAGATAAGCGCTGACAGGTTGCTTCCCTCCAGCTTTTCGCTTACTCGACCCTCAAGCATCAAATCACCGGGTAACGCCGCCTGCTTAATGACCATTCCCACCAACTTTTCCTTGTTCAGGTAGACACCGTCAGGAACCGAGTCGGCTGGCCAGCCAACAGTACGGAGATGTGTAGCCTCAAGCACTTGCCCATAAGGTATTTCGCGTGCTGCCACAACTACTTCAACCATTTCTGCAGTTTCAGTCTCACTCACTATCCCCTGCTGTGCTTCGAGCCAATTTTTAGCGTATATAGAAGCACCACCTCCAAACCCCAGCGATACCAGCAACAACAACAATGCTTTAATATTGAACATTTCAAACTCCCTTTGATTGGTAGATTTAAATTTTATTCTGTAGTGATGATCCAGACGATTTAACCGGATCGTGCAAAGTAATTATTCCAGGCTAACTCAAGCCCTGTCTGTGTAATCTGATTGGTATAACCATCGTATCGAGCATAATCTAACGCCATACCGACAAGGTCTCGAGGATGGCATGCGAGCATTGGTGTGCCCTGCGCCTGATGAAGATTATGAATAGCAAATTCAATCAAGTTTTCATCACACTCCAAACCATGCCGCTGACACTCGCGTCGCCAAATCTCTGCGTAACTTGCGTTATCACAGTAGTCAAAACCTATCTTGTGACCGATGCGTCGCTGAAACGCCGGGTCGTCTAAATCTTCAGGTAACAAATTCGTTGAAAAAATAAGTATTACATCAAACGGCAACACCAGCCTGGCCCCGGATTCAAGATTCAGGTAGTCAATTTCTGACTCCATAGGAACAATCCATCGATTAAACAAAGCATCGGTTGGCATTTTTTGTCGCCCGAGATCGTCAATCATGTAGATGCCATGAATCGCCTTCATCTGCAGTGGTGCGTTGTATTGCCCGGTTGCAGCGTCACGACGTATTTCGAGATCATCCATCGTTAACTCACCGCCACTGCACAAAAATGGACGGTTGCATAAAACAAATCTGGGATCCGTTCTATCAGATATCCACGGCGATCCACTTTCAATTTCTTCCACGGGCTGATGTACCGACGCATCAAATACACGAACAATACTGTCACCCACTGCTACTGCGTGAGGAATATAAACCGGGGTACGAAGCAGGCGAATCAAGCGTGAACAAAGGAAGGTTTTTCCAGTGCCAGCGGGCCCGTAGATAAAAATCGCTTTACCCGAATGAATTGCAGTTCCCAATCGATCCTGCAATTGCGGTGTGATAACCACGTCGTTATACGCCTCATGCATTTCATGGCGAGTAACTTCCAGATTTTTTACCGACTGACTATGTATAAGATCGCAATACTGTGCTTCAGAAACAGGTGCGGGGCCAATGTAGCCGGATCGCTCTTTTGCGTCACTGGCAAATTGCCGACCTGTTTGCGTCAGACTATACCTGAGCAATGAAGAATCTGCTCCGGGGCCAAGCACTTCAACTCTTGCATCTGCTCTCATTACATCAATAACTGACTCTAACAGTCTGCCCGCCAAAGCAGTTTGCAGTGATAACGTAGAAATATTCACTACACCAGTTTCAAACATCTGGCGCGCAACAATGTCTTCCAACATGGTTTGGGGCAAACCACATTCCGCAGGTGTAACCGGAATTGATACGTGCGCATTGTTACCGAAGTCTTGCGCTTGCTGTGATTCAAAGTGTTGCATAACTACGACTGCAGGTAAGCTATCAATGAACCTGCCGCAATAGCGGCAGCATAGGGCATGCTGGTTTTAATGACAGTATTCTCACCAGCAGCTGCTGTTGCACCATCAGTTGCACCGGAACCCGGTTGCACTGCAATACTGCCTACTGCACGATAAAAAATGTTTCGTGCACCGTGCTCCGCAACTAAGACACCCACTGCCAGTAACCCACCGGCAATGAGAGTCCACAAAGATGCCCAAAGAATACCCACCGGGCCCAGAAATGTTCCAGCCATCGCCAGCAGCTTTACATCACCTGCACC
>CAYLZS010000430.1:0-3926 GCA_964388065.1 uncultured Granulosicoccaceae bacterium | reverse complement strand
CTTTCCCGATTGACCCAATGATTGCAACCTGCGAGCTCTGTCTGGAAAACTCACCACACAACGGCGATTCACTTCGCTGAACGGAGCGCGATTATCTTCGTAAGCATCGTAGCCCACCGAACGCGCCATACGCAACAGGGTATTGGGTTTAACTTCAGCGGCAAGCGCTATTTCACGAATTGAACTGACGCTGACATCATTCGGGTTCTCTAGTACGTACGAGGCCGCCTTACGAACTTCAGGTGTCAGTTGGTTTAGCTCGGCTGAAAGTGCCAGCAATACAGCGCTGCTTTCTGGTAACGGCGTTTTTGGTACAGTTGTACTATTCATTATTGACGAGTGTACAATCGTTTAATTAGTATGGCAATTGTTGAGTAAGTCATCGCTACAGTCCGAAGATGTAGTAACTAAAGTACAGGTATATGAGCGTACCCAAACATGCAAGAGTAGTCATTGTCGGCGGCGGCGTGATGGGCTGTGGGCTTGCCTATCATATTGCCCATGAAGGCTGGACAGATGTAGTGCTGCTTGAAAAAGCAGAGTTGACATCAGGGTCCACCTGGCATGCTGCTGGTCAAATTACCCATTCCACATCAAGCTTTAGTCTCGGTAAGTGTGTTGACTACAATATTGGTTTGTACTCAGGCGCTCTGGAGCAGGAAACCGGTCATAACGTGACCTGGCATGGTTGTGGTTCTTTTCGTCTTGCCTACGAAGAAGATGAAATGGACTGGCTCCGTCACACGCTCAGTGTTGGTCGTTCTCTTGGCTTCAACATAGAGCTGGTTGATCCTGCTTTTATTGCAACACTGCATCCTTTCTACAATCTGGATGGTGTATTGGGTGGGCTGTATACGCCGGATGACGGGCACGTTGATCCTTCCGGAGTAACACAGGCGATGGCAGCAGGTGCTCGCAAGCTGGGAGTGAAAGTTATTCGCCAATGTCGCGCCACAGATATTAAACAGCAGTCTGGTGGCGAATGGTTAGTGTCGACTGAACAGGGCGATATTATTTGCGAGCATGTTGTAAATGCTGGTGGAACTTATGCACGGCAAATGGGTGAGTGGTCTGGCTTGCAACTGCCAATGACCTCAATGACTCATCATTATTTTGTCACTGAGACAGTGCCGGAATTCGAAGCACTCGATAAAGAGTTGCCCGTTGTCAGGGATGACAGAAAAGTATCCGGCTATATTCGCATGGAGCAGAATTCCGGGTTGATAGGTATTTACGAAAAAGCGAACCCTAACAGTGTTTGGGAAGATCATTGTCCGTGGGAGGCAGAGAATGAATTGTTTGAGCCACACTATGAGCGCGTGATGCCGTGGCTTGAAAATGCACTTGAGCGTATGCCGATCTTTGCCGAACTGGGTATTAAGCGTGATGTACATGGAGCCATTTCTCATCCCCCTGACGGCAATCCGTTAATCGGCCCTGCACCCGGTGTGCGCAACTACTGGTGTTGTTGCGGTACACAAATCGGGATTGGCTGGGGGCCTGGACTGACCAGAGAGCTTGCACGCTGGATGGTACATGGAGCCGCGGATATTTCCATGCGCGATTATGACCCGAGACGCTTCGGAGAATATGCAACAAAACCATGGCAGGTGATTAAAGCGAAAGAAGACTATTGCCTGCGCCATGAAATTCCGTACCCGCATTTTAATCGTCTTGAAGGCAGACCGGTCAAGCCATCACCTTTGTACGAACGATTAAAAACCAAAGGTGCTGTGTTTGAGGAAGTCTACGGACACGAAAGACCGCGCTGGTTTGCGGTTGGTGGTGTTGCGCAGCAGGATCACTACTCGTTTAAGCGCAATGAAGTACATGATGTATTGGCGAAAGAAGTGTCTGCTGTGCGCTCGTCGGCAGGCATAATGGATATCTGCGCTTTCAGTAAAGTTGAAGTAACAGGTTCAGATGCTGCGGTGTTTCTTGATTCATTAGTAGCAAACAAATTACCGGCTAAAGTCGGTGGAATTATCCTTACTCACTTTCTGAACGAGCGCGGGCGCATAGAACTGGAAGCAACAGTAATCAGACTGGATGAAGATCGATATTACCTGGTGTGTGCCGCATTTTTTGAACAGCGACTTCTGGATCACCTTAACGGTCACAAGGCAGGACATAAGCTTGCAATCATCAACCGATCTACTGAATGGGGTGCTTTAACACTAAACGGACCACGATCCCGTGATGTATTGAGTGCCTGTACTGATGCAGCACTCGACAATGCAAACTTTCGCTGGCTAACTGCACAGGAAATAAATATTGCAGGGATTCCCTGTCATGCGTTTCGGCTGTCATACGCCGGTGAGTTAGGATGGGAGATACACACAGAACGTGACGGTTTGCTTGCGGTCTACGACGCTCTGTGGGCGGCCGGTGAGCCACACAACATAGTCGACTACGGTTCGTTTGCGATGAATACCATGCGCATGGAGAAAATGTTCAAAGGAGCAGGGGAGCTAACCAACGAAGTGACACTGCCAGAGGCGGACGTGATGCGCTTTGTAAAGCTCGATAAAGATTATATCGGCAAAGTTCAAACCATGGCCAGTATGGAATCTGATTTGCCATGGGTGTGTGCCTATCTGGAAATAGAACCTAACGGTGTTGAAGATGGTCACGGTGGTGAGGCGGTGCTGTTCAATAACAGTGTTGTTGGTTCTACCGCATCCGTCACGTTTGGTCATTCAGTTGGCAAAATACTGGCCTTTGCCTACATCAAGCCTGCTGCAGCAACTACAGGCACAGAGCTTAAGGTAATGATTGCAGGCGAGCCGCGTGATGCGCGTGTGTTAGACGAGCCCGCTTACGACCCCGAGAGTTTGCTGCCACGAGCGGATAGCGAGATAACAGCATGAACCTGAACAAAAGACTGCCGGTCATATATGCAACGGTGTTAAAGCGATGAAGATTACTCGCTTATCTGTATATCAAAAAGATCTGCCGTTAAAGGATCCTTACTGGCTCTCCGGTGGTCGCCTTAAGTTTGAAGTGCTGGATGCAACGTTTATAAAAGTTGAGACCGATGCCGGTATTACCGGCTGGGGTGAAGGTACGCCATGGGGGCATACCTATGTTCCCGCACATGGTCCGGGAATACGTGCCGGAATTGAAACCATGGCATCGGCCATTCTGGGGCAGGACCCCAGAAAAGTGGAGTTGGTTGAACGATCCATGGACTTGTGTTTGCCCGGGCACTTATACGCCAAAGCACCGGTTGATCTGGCTTGCTGGGACATTATGGGTAAAGCATTCGAGATGCCCATAGCAGACCTGCTGGGTGGCAAACGCAACAGCGGAACACCGGCTGCATCATCAGTGTCATCAGGCGATCCGGACTACATGATGGGCATTATCAATAGCTATAGAGAACGCGGCTATGTTGCCCACTCTGCAAAAGTTGGTGGCAGTGATACAGATAAAGACATAGAGCGGATAAGACACATTGAGTCAAACAGATTGCCCGATGAAGTTATTCTTTATGATGTAAATCGTGCATGGACCAGGCGTGAAGCCAGCATTGTTATGAATGCGGTTGCCGATCTCGGTGTCACTTTTGAGCAGCCAGGAGAAACGCTTGATGATATTGCACAGATAAGAACGGTAACGACTTCACCCATCAGTGTCGATGAATCGCTTGTCACTCTGCAGGATGCCACTCGCATTGCGCGTGATGGACTGGCAGATGTATTTGGCATAAAGCTCAATCGTGTCGGTGGTCTAACTAAAGCGCGCAGAATGAGAGATGTAGCAATAGAACATGGCATTCAAATGTTTGTTATGGCGACCGGTGGTTCTGTTATGGCAGATACCGAAGCGGCACATCTGTCGCAATCCATCCCTGATGCTTTTATCAAAGCCTGTTGGTCGTGTCAGGATATGCTGACCCTCGATGTCGCACCAGGCAGCGGGCC
>CAYLZS010000429.1:0-3370 GCA_964388065.1 uncultured Granulosicoccaceae bacterium | reverse complement strand
GCGTACCTACAATGAAGACGGTACAACAATAGATCAGAGCCCGATTGAAGGTCAGCTCGGTTTTGAAATTACTGCAGGTTCACTGGGACAGGGGCCTTCTCAGGCGGCAGGTATTGCATATGCAGAACGGCTGCAGGGGTCTGACAAGCGCATTTATTGTCTCTTTTCGGATGGCGAGTTGCAGGAGGGCAACGTCTGGGAAGCTGCCATGTTTGCAGGTCATCACAAATTGTCGAATCTGGTGTATATCATTGATAACAACAACCTTCAGGCCACCGGATCCACCAAAGATGTGCTTGGTGTTGAACCGGTTCCTGAAAAGTTTGAGGCTTTTGGTTGCGCAGCTCGTCGTGTTAACGGCAATAGTATTGTGGAAGTGCTGGGTGCATTCGAGGAAGCCAGAACAATATCAGACAAACCCTATGTAATGGTTTGTGACACGCAACTATTTGCCGGGTTAGATTGTTTAAAAGCGGCGCTGCCTGTCGCGCACTATGTAGCGCAAGCCACAGCCGACTGGGACGCAGGTCTTGCGGAAATAAACGCCAAACTGAAAAAGCTCACTAATGACCCGTAAACCGATACACTGGTTTGACACAATGTTCCTTTACACAGGTAGCAGGCTATGTATTACGAAAAACTTGATTTACTGATTAACGGTGAATTTTGTCAGGGCAGCGAAGGCAAAACAGAAGCGGTTATAAATCCTGCTACCGAAGAGGAGATAGCCAGAGTACCACATGCCTCGCGCAGTGATATTGAGCGTGCACTCAATGCCAGTGCAGACGGTTTTAAAATCTGGAAGTCAACACCTGCCATCCAGCGGCAACAGGTAATGCATAAAGCAGCTGACTTAATGCAGGAACGAATAGAATCAATGGCACACTGCCTGACGCTTGAAATGGGTAAGCCGCTGGCCGAATCGCGTATGGAACTGCAATTCGCGATCGAAGTGACTCGATGGTACGGCGAGGAAGGCAAGCGTGCCTATGGTCGTGTTATTCCATCCAGAGTACCGGGTGTCAGACAAATGGTAGTGAAAGAACCTGTCGGTCCCTGTTGTGCTTTTGTCGCGTGGAACTTTCCGGCCAATAACTCGATCAGGAAAATCGCAGGAGCATTGGGTGCCGGGTGTTCTATTGTGATCAAACCCAGTGAGGAAACTCCAGGTACCGCAATGGGAATAGCTCAGTGCTTTCAGGATGCAGGATTGCCGCCAGGCGTTCTCAATGTAGTTTTCGGTGTACCGGATGAAGTATCGAGACAGGTACTTGGATCCTGGATACCAAGAAAGCTCTCGTTTACCGGTTCAATCCCTGTCGGCAAACATCTGCAGCAACTGGCAGCGGAGACATTAAAGCGCTGCACCATGGAGCTCGGCGGCCACGCACCGGTTATTGTATTTGACGATGCCTCAGTCGATAAAGCACTCGATGCAATGGTTGCATTTAAGTATCGCAACGCCGGGCAGGTGTGCATAGCACCAACGCGGTTTTATGTTCAGGAAGGTGTTTATAAGTCTTTTGTTGAGGGTTTTACTGAACGCTCAAAAGGAATTAAATTAGGTAACGGTCTTGAAGACGGCGTTGCAATGGGCCCGTTAATCGCTGAACGACGGCTTGACGTCATGGAAGATTTTGTCAGCGACGCAGTTAAAAGCGGTGCGAAAATCGAAACCGGCGGCAAGCGACCGACAAACCGAGGTTACTTTTACGACCCGACAGTTCTGAGTGAAGTACCCGACAGTGCGAAAATCATGTCTGAAGAACCATTCGGACCATTAGCACCAATCACCCCTTTTGGTTCAATGAATGAAGTCATTGACCGCGCTAACTCACTGCCATTTGGCCTTTCATCTTATGTATTCACCAACGACGGTGCCAAAGCCGCAGCGATAGAAGATGCATTGGAAACCGGTATGGTCGGAGTCAATCACGCCATGATCTCAACACCGGAATCACCTTTTGGTGGTGTTAACGAATCGGGTTATGGATCTGAAGGTGGTATTGAAGGGCTCGATGCATTTTTACGAACCAAGTTTATTACCGAGACTGGTGTATAAACCGGCGTATTAATAGTTAAAGCGCAACCATTGGAAATTACGAAATAATCGTGACTGAGCCCCAATACGATGTTGCCATTGTCGGTGCCGGTTTTGCCGGCCTGTATCTATTACACAGATGCCGCAGCCTCGGTCTGACTGCCCGTGTGTGGGAGGCGGGTGATGGAGTCGGGGGTACCTGGTACTGGAATCGATACCCCGGGGCGCGCTGTGATATTGAAAGCATGCAGTACTCGTATCAGTTTGACGAAGCCCTGCAACAGGAGTGGAACTGGTCAGAACGCTATGCAACACAGCCAGAAATTCTTCGCTACGCAGAGCATGTTGCAGAGCGCTTTAAACTCTTGGATGGTATTGATTTCGGGCGTCGAGTCTCAACCGCAACCTGGGATCAGATGAATGCACTATGGACGCTGCAAAATGTATCCGGTGAAAGTTTAACGGCGCAGTTCTGTGTTATGGCAACGGGTTGTCTTTCTGCTCCCAACTGGCCTGTTATAGATGGATATGAGGCTTTTAATGGACCGGTCCATCACACCGCGCTCTGGCCTCACGAAGGTGTAGATTTTAATGGAAAGAAGGTCGCTGTTATCGGTACTGGTTCATCTGGAATTCAATCGATACCACGTATTGCAGAAGCAGCAGAGCATTTAACTGTTTTTCAGCGTACACCAAACTACTCGGTGCCTGCACGGAATAGACCGCTGGATTCCGAATCTACAGATAAAATTAAAGCAAGCTATCCAAAAATGCGTGCAGACGCAAAGAAAAACCATGGTGGAATACATGGCTCCTATCGTAAAGAATCGGCACTAGCAGCAAGTCATAAAGAAAGAGCAGAGGAGTACGAGCGCCGATGGCAGTACGGCGGGCTAACGTTTCTGGGTTCTTACGGAGACCTGCTGAAGGATAAAGCAGCCAATGACACACTGGTGGAATTTGTACACAACAAAATAAAAGGTATTGTTGAAGATCCGCAAACTGCCTCTTTGCTGTGTCCTGAAAATATTATTGGCGGCAAACGCATGTGTGTGGATATTGGCTACTACGAAACATACAACCGCGACAATGTACAGCTGGTTGATATACGCAAAAAACCGATTGGTGAAATTACTGCAACTGGTTTAACTTGTGGTGGTAAACAATATAACGTTGACATCATTGTTATAGCGACCGGTTTTGATGCAATGACAGGTGCACTCAACCGGACTGACATTCACGGCAGGGATGGTACACTGCTAAGCGATCGCTGGGCAGAAGGTGCCAGTAGTTATCTGGGGCTGGCAATGGCAGGTTACCCAAATTTGT
>CAYLZS010000428.1:0-3119 GCA_964388065.1 uncultured Granulosicoccaceae bacterium | reverse complement strand
GCGTATTCCCTGTTATACTGTTCGGCTGGGGTTGTTTTGGTCGCGAAGCAGCCTGTCATATTTAATACTTCAATTTAAGGATTCTCAATGAGCAAAGATTTCGCATTGAGCGCGGAAGTACGCAGTGACTATGGTAAGGGTGCGAGCCGCCGACTGCGTAAAACAGATAAATTTCCGGGCATCATTTACGGTGGCGGTGGTAACCCCACGCCAATTACCCTCGATCACAACGAGATCATCAACAATCTCCAGAACGAGGCGTTTTTCTCTCAAATTCTGACCGTCAAGATCGACGGATCAGACGAGAAAGCGATTATAAAAGACATCCAGCGCCATCCCTACAAGCAGAGAATTCTGCACATGGATTTCATGCGTGTACGTATGGATGAAGCAATCTCTGTACGTGTTCCTCTGCACTATCTCAATGAAGAGACATGTCATGGTGTGAAAACCGAGGGCGGGGCAATCAACAAGATAGAAAACGATGTCGGCGTCAGCTGTCTGCCGGGCGATCTGCCGGAGTACATCGAAGTCGATCTGATTGACCTCAAACTGGGTGAGTCATTACATCTGTCAGATGTGAAGCTTCCCGAAGGTGTTACCTCTACAGATTACGTCGAAGGTGATGAAGATCACGACCGAGCAATTGTCTCCGTCTTCCTGCCACGTGCTGCTGCGGAAGAAGATGAAGAAACGACAGATGATGAAGAGTCCACCGATGATTCAGAGACACCAGATGAGGGTGGATCTGATGACAAAGGTGGTGACGAGTCTTAACAGATTTGCCTGCCTTTATCTCTACTGGCTTAACTGTTACCGGCTCATTGTTACTGGCCTAATGTTAAATGTCTGCTATCAAGCTGATAGTCGGGCTCGGTAACCCGGGCTCGAAATACGAGGAAACCCGACATAATGCGGGTTTCCTTTTGCTTGATGAGCTGGCAAGAAGTTTTTCTGCGAGTTTCGTTTCTGAAAAAAAATTTCAGGGTGATCTTGCACGTACTAACATTGGGAGTTGCGATGTCCGGCTGTTGAAGCCGACTACGTTTATGAATCTCAGCGGCGAGTCAGTCAGAGCGGTTGCAAACTTTTATAGAATCGAAGCACAGGAAATACTGGTCGCACACGATGAACTGGATATCCCGCCCGGCACCGTAAAGCTTAAGCAGGGTGGCGGACATGGTGGTCATAACGGACTGCGCGATATTATCAATCACATGGGCCGGGACTTCTGGCGTGTACGGCTCGGTATTGGACACCCCGGGGATGCAAAGAAGGTGGTGTCCTTTGTGCTGCAGCGAGCACCAAAGTCTGAAATGGATTTACTGATCAATACGGTTGACGATGTAGTGCGTGAAGTAACAGATATCGTTGCAGGTGATATGGCCAAAGCAATGAAAACACTGCATACAAAGAAATAGTATTAAACATTTAATGCACTTGCCTGGACAAATGGTTACCTGTCATTAGACAGGTCAGCGGGTGATGAACAATAAACCGGACAACTGAACATGGGATTTAAATGTGGCATTGTGGGACTTCCCAACGTAGGAAAGTCGACACTCTTCAACGCATTAACCAAGGCAGAAATAGCAGCGGAGAATTATCCGTTCTGCACCATAGAGCCTAATGTTGGCATTGTGCCTGTGCCTGATCCGAGGTTGGATCTACTTTCCGGTATTGTTAATCCGCAGAAAATACTGCCGACAACAATGGAGTTTGTCGACATAGCCGGTCTGGTAGAAGGTGCATCGAAAGGCGAAGGGCTTGGCAATAAATTTCTTGCCAATATACGTGAGACAGACGCAATAGCCCATGTGGTCAGATGCTTTGCCAATGACGATGTTGTGCATGTTGCAGGAAAGGTCGACCCGATTGCAGATATCGAAGTAATCAACACAGAGCTGATGTTGGCCGATATGGAATCTGCTGAAAAAGCAGTGCTCCGAGTTGGCAAGAATGCCAAGTCTGGAAATAAGGATGCAATTGCAGAAAAAGCGTTAATGGAACGCGTAGTGGCTCACATTGATGCGGGTAACCCGGTACGCACCATGGAGTTGAGTGATACCGAACAGGTGCAGATCAGGTTGATGCACCTGCTGACCTCAAAGCCCGTGATGTACATTGCCAATGTTGATGAAGAAGGGTTTGAAAACAATGAATTGCTTACCCGTGTAAGCGAATACGCCGCTGCGGAAAATGCCAGTGTCGTTGCTGTTTGTGCCTCAATTGAAGCGGAAATAGCACAGCTTGAAGAAGATGAAAAAGCGGAATTTCTGACAGAGCTCGGGCTCACAGAACCTGGTTTAAACCGTGTGATCAGAGCGGGCTATGAGCTGCTCGGCTTGCAGACTTTCTTCACTGCCGGTGAGAAAGAAGTACGTGCCTGGACGGTGCCGCAAGGTGCCACAGCACCGAACGGAGCCGGTCGCATCCACACCGACTTTGAAAAGGGCTTTATTCGTGCTGAGGTTGTCTCCTACGACGATTTTATCGAGTTTCAAGGCGAGCAGGGTGCCAAAGATGCAGGCAAGTGGCGGCTTGAAGGCAAAGAGTATTTAATGATCGAAGGCGATGTGGTTCACTTTCGCTTTAATGTGTGAGCCGTTGGCCGCTAACCCTTTTTTGTATGCTTGACAGTCAACCGGCAACTATCCAGAATATGCAGTTCAACCAAGGCTATGTAGCTCAGCTGGTTAGAGCACAGCATTCATAATGCTGGGGTCGGTGGTTCAAGTCCACCCATAGCCACCATATTGAAATCAAAGGCCGTTTTTAAACGGCCTTTTTTCTGTCTGCAATAAAATCCTGTCGATAGCAGATCAGCCATCAGCCTCCGTTTAACCGGGCTTTCAAATATTCGTTCACGTACTTGTCTGCAACGATGTCCCCGATCTTGCGCAGCGCAATTTCATTAAAATGGGTTTTAACTGTTTCGCTCGTTATATGTGGAAAGCGATCATCTGGTGAGTCTTCACCGCGACTGTGATCTGTAAACACATTATTATCATTACCGAGCTTTCTGATTGCTTCATTTGCGTAAGGACTCCAGCCGGTCTCATTGGCTAAAAAGTAACCATCTGACGGGAACCAGCTTTCACTTCTGAATGCTGTAATTA
>CAYLZS010000427.1:0-2905 GCA_964388065.1 uncultured Granulosicoccaceae bacterium | reverse complement strand
CCCAGTGGCAGCGACTGACAGACATCCAGTGCCAGGTCGGTACCCATTGTGCCGCCCAGAATAATCACACCGTCAATCTGATTTGCGGTATGCAACTCGCGGGCTTTAAGTGAGGCACCCGTCGCCATGATCTGCATGGCTGTGTTTTCGTCACCGCTGTCGATGGCTGCCTGAATTGAACTGTCGGCGGCGGCTGCGATGTCATGTTTTGAAATATCACAGGGTGTTTCAGGATCGCCCAGCACACTGACATCCATTGTCATCACCCCGCCACCCTGGGTGCGTATTCGATCAGCCATATAGGAAAGCTCATCATTTTTGGTATCAAAGGTGCCGACCACCAGGATTGTTTTGTCGGTCATGTAGGGCTCCGAGATTGCTGATGTGCTGACGGTAACTGCTTTTTCTAATCAAAAAACCGATAGCAATGGCCATTACTTCCGGGCAGAGTTTAAATTATGATGTACTTGACTGGCCCTGGGAGTCAACTCGGGAGTGCGCAAAGGGATTGTGGTGGCAGGAAATAAAGCTTGAATCAGCGGCGCTACCCGTTGTTCGCCTACTGTCGATGAGGCAGCAGTGATCAGGATTTCGATCGCTGTAGTTAAGCGATGAAATAAAAAGGGTAATTATATATCGATTGATACGCCAAAAAAAACCGTAGTTATTTAATTCAACATCACTCAAAAAAAGTCTCCGGGGAATCCTGCAGTACGAAAATTTAAATTGGACTCGCTCCCAGTGATGTACTAAAGCAGGTACAGTAGTTATTGCAGGATTTCAAATTCAAACTAACAGCACCAGTATGTGGAGTTGGAATGTCTATGGCACCGCCGTTTAGCAAAGCAGAATATAGTGACAGGCTCAGGCGTGTACGTGCTGAAATGCATGATAAAGACTTTGATGTACTGGTGATAGGAGATCCGGCTAACATCAATTGGCTAACAGGATACGATGCCTGGTCTTTCTACACACCGCAGATCATGGTTGTGGGCAGCGATACAGAACCTGTCTGGCTCGGTCGCGAGATGGATGCTGGTGCTGCAAACTTTACCACCTGGCTTAGCGCCGCACAGGTAGTTCCTTTTCCTGAAAGTTATGTGCAGCAGAAGAATTGTCATCCTGCTCAGTTTATGGCCGACTGGATGGCAGATCAGGGTTTTAATGGTCAGCGTATCGGGTATGAAAGTGATAGCTACTTTCTGACTCCGGCTGCAGTTGATCAGCTGCAGAGCACACTGTCCAAAAGTCAGTGGATTGATTGCGAACTTTTGGTCAACTGGCAGCGGCTGGTTAAAAGCACTGAAGAAATCGAGATGCTGAAGCAAGCGGCTCTCATTGCAGGGATAGCTATGCAAACAGCTTACGATTTTGTAAAGCCGGGTGTTAGACAGAATGATCTGATGGCTGAGGTTATTGCTGCACAGATACGAGGAACACCTGAGTATGGTGGTGATATGACAGCGCTTCACCCGCTGGTGTTAGCGGGAGAAGCTGCGTCTACAGCACACCCTCTGTGGACTGATGCCGCGTTCGAGAATAATCAGACGATAGCGTTTGAACTGGGTGGTTGCCGTAAAAGATATAACGCTGGTTTGGCTCGCACCGTCCATCTCGGTAAGGCACCAGTAAAGTTAAAGTCGACTGCACAGGCGGTAAATGAAGGCATGGAGGCCGTGCTTGATTGTATGCGGTCCGGTGTACAATGCTGCGATGTTCATGCTGCCTGGCAGCGTGTTTTGAATCGCTATGACCTTGAGAAAAAAAGCCGAATTGGCTATTCAATCGGTGTGGGCTATTCGCCTGACTGGGGTGAGCACACAATAAGCTTCAGAGATGATGATCATCATTTACTGCCAGTAAATGCAGTGGTACACATCATTCTGGGTATGTGGATGGATGGTTGGGGTATGGAACTTAGTGAAACGATTCATGTTCGCGAGCGCGATGCAGTTTGCCTGACGAATTTTCCGCGGGAAGTCGCGCTACTGTAGTGCCTGTGATGTTGTTATCAAGCATCGCTTATTTACAGAGATGTTGTGCAAGTATTTGCATAAACTCAAGACCCTCAGCGATCTCACTAATTTCGATGTATTCATCCGGTTTGTGCGCGCGGCTAATGCTGCCTGGTCCAAATAAAACTGTCGAATAGCCCGCATCACTAAAATAGCCTGCGTCGCTGCCAAAAGAGACAACCCCACGGTTGTTGATCCCCGTCAGCTGGCTAATCAGTTCAGCTGCGTCATCGGCGTTACTGTCGTTGAGTGGTGGAACGGGTGCTTCGGTGATGATATTTATATTTGATTCGGGGCTGATCTTACGCATGGCAGGAAGTAATTGTTCGTTGGAGTATGTTTCTATTTCAGCAATAATTTTTCTGCCATCTTCCCCCGGCATCTGGCGAAGCTCCCAGTTAAAATTACACCACCCGGCTGTGGCGTTACGGGCCATGCCACCTTCAATTGTGCCTATATTGAAGGTCGCGTATGGAGGGATAAATTTTGAATCTTTGTATGGGCTTGCAGCTAATCGATTACCAATCTCTTCTATTTTAGCGATCAGTTTAGTAGCAACCGAGATCGCATTAACACCTTGCGTGGGATTGCAGGAGTGCACAGCATGGCCCGTGATTTCAGTGCGCATTTCAAAACCGCCTTTATGGCCTGTGATCAGTTGGCCTTCGGTGGGTTCACCAACAATTACGGCCTTTGGATGAATTTCCATTTGAGCCATACTCTCGAGCAACACTGGCATACCAAAGCCACCTATTTCTTCATCGAAGGTCAGTGCAATATGGATTGGCCTTTTTAACTTTGCTGTTTGCCACAACGGAACTGCAGCAAGCACACAGGCAATATAACCTTTCATATCTACAGAACCGCGACCGTACAGTCGGTTATTTTTG
>CAYLZS010000426.1:0-1522 GCA_964388065.1 uncultured Granulosicoccaceae bacterium | reverse complement strand
AATACCTGGATCGATTTTAGGTTCAGCTGATCAGAATCGTGTTTAAAAGAGATAGTTGAACCTCCAGGAACTACTTTCAATTGTTGATTACACTGAGCTATCTGCAGAGTGGCTCTACTTGAATCCCGTATCTTGCTTGAGTCCGGTATCTTGGCTTTCCCAAGTATACTGCCATGATGGCTAACTCCACTTTCAGTTACTAATAGGTTACCAGTAGTCGGTAGTTTGCTTGTGTGAATTTTAAGGTGCTTTAACCACTGTGAAGAGGGAATACCAGGGTAGAAGTCGAGGTGATTGTTTACTTCGGTTCCTTTGGAATCTCTTAAATTCTGCAATACTATTTCTGTGGCTTTAGGGGCAGAGGCATTTCCGGTCACAGTCAAAACATTGTTATCGATTTGAATTTCAACAAACAATTTGTTGCTACCTGAATGTGACAATGCGGCGATTGCTGGAGCAGTTGCGGGGTTCGCAACGCTTCCTACTAGAAATATGTTGTCTACACCGCCTACGCTTGCAATTTGTTGCTGTAAAGTATCAATTTCATCTTCCCTGTCAAATTCACGTACTTGTATAATCACATCTCGACCCGCAACGATGTAGTCAAATAAGTCGTTGGGAGTCTCAGACACTACTGAATTGAGTTGCGTAGTAAGATCTTTTTCGATAAAGCTTATTATTCGGTCATCAGAAGCATATGACCATAAGAATGCAGCGCTTAGGACTGCTCCGGTAACAATGTATTTTAGCATATCGTAAGGTCTAAAAAATAAATCCAGTGATCGGCAATCATGATCCTTCCATGGTTGACTTGCTCGAGTCGGTAGTGTGTTCAATCATTCAAAAATCAGTAAACATGTTGTTGACAATATTAACCAGGAACTGACCAGCTCTATTATACTGTTTGAGCGCTCATACTTTTGATGCTATGAGTGCCGTATCCATAACCGTAGCCATAATCGGTTTCCTGAGGATCGTAATGATTGAGTACCACTCCCAACAGATTGCATTCGGTGGTTCTGAGACGCCCGATACAATCTTCAACCAGCTCGAGTGGAGTGCTGCCGGCTTTAACTAAAAAAATCACACCAGAAGCGGCCGGGGCGATAGCGAGCGAATCGTTAACCATTTGCAGTGGTGCACCATCTACGATCACAAATCGGTAACTCTGTTCAAGAACTTTAAGGCAGTTGCTTATCCATTGTCTGTCGTTCGCCATTTTATAGGCTATTTCGGAATCAATCCCTTCCCCTGCACAGATAAAATCAAAGCTTCGGTATCCGCCGACGTCTATTGCATCGTGTAGGCTCGATCTTCGATAGTAAACGTCACACAAACCAGCGCTGGTTTGTCGCTGGATATCGTCTGATAAAGATCTTTTTCTCAGGTCAAAGTCAACCAGCACAGTATCATCAATCAAAGATAAGGCGTGGGCCAATTGTAACGACGTACTAGATTTCCCTTCATCAGGTAGTGCAGAAGCGATCAAGTAGCTGTTACCAGCGCTTGAGCCGTGTGAGTG
>CAYLZS010000425.1:0-13981 GCA_964388065.1 uncultured Granulosicoccaceae bacterium | reverse complement strand
GTGGGTGTACAGATGATGGAGGTAGTCGCCAATTTCTCCGGCACCTTTTATGAAGCGTTCTACTTCTGGCAGTGAAATTTTTAACTGTGCACCAACGTGATAGCCAGGTAAATAAACCAGTGGAACGCCACTATCGAACATCAGCCGGGATGCGTGTATATCCTGAATCAGGTTTAGCGATGGTCTGTTGCAATGCGGAGCGCTGGAAGGATAAGCTGACGTCCAGATAACGACAATATTCTCGCGAATTTCGGGTGCTCGCAGCAGGGCTGCCGCGATATTGGTGACGCAGCCCATCGCGGCTATGTAGAGAGGTTGTGAACCGCTTTTGGCAAGATCAATAATGGTGTCTGCCGAGTCAGAATTTACTGGTGTGTCGGGTGTGCTCATGTATTGTTCTGCACCACGAAAAACTTTGCCGTCTGAAATGATTTTTGAAATTGCCGCAGGCAACCCGCAGGGCAGATTAGTGGGCGAAAGGCGTTTTTCGTCAGTTTTTGCACCCTTCAAAAAGTGACTCGTAGAGCCAGGGACTGGCTTCGAAAAAATCGACTGGATCGATTTTTCACAAGCGCTGGGTTTTGGCGCGCGCCCGAAGGGTGAGTCCCAGGGATGGGACGAATAAACACGGCATGGATGCCAGGACATAACGATAAAAACAATCCATAACGATAAAAAACAAGCCAGCACGACAAAAAAACCAAAAACAAAAAAAGCTAAAGAAAAAAAACCAACCGCCGTTAAAGTGCCAGCTACCAGCAGCCCGGCCAGGGGTGTTAGAAGCGTCACACGAAAAATAACTACAAATAATCGCGTGGTGTTAAATTGAAAAATCAAAAATCCGTGCAACCGCCCACAGAGCGTAATGAGTCATCAGCAGCCATAGAGTCCGCTGTCGATGACGCTATGCAGCAGTGGCTTGATCGGGCGCAGAACAGCAGTGATGTGCGTGATCGCATCGCCGTAGCTGATGGAATCAGTCGTGGTGTGTTCGGGTCACTGCACCTGGGTAGGGTGAATTCGTCAGAGTTTGATGTTGATAACGACAGTCAATATGACGAGATCGAGCGTGCAGCCTGATAATAAGCGCTATAACTTGCGCAGGTGCACTTTGTCGATCGCATGATCTGCACTTTTGCGCAGGATAAGATCTGCGCGCAGGCGGGTGGGAAAAATGTTTTCCCTTAAATTGACCAGATTGATGGAATCCCAGATGTCCGAAGCGGTTTCTATCGCTTCGTCTTCGTTGAGCTTTGCAAAGTGAGAGAAGTAAGCTCCCGGCTTTTTAAATACACTGTTGCGAAACGTAAGAAAACGGCTGATATACCATTGCCTGACTATCTCTTCCTCGACATCAACATAGATTGAAAAGTCGAAAAAATCAGATACCACCAGTTTCGGCTCGCCTTTCACCGTGGGGCTGGATTGCAGGACATTAAGGCCTTCAACAATCAATACATCGGGCTGATCAACTTCTACAAACTCACCGGGCACGATGTCGTAGCGCAGGTGTGAATAAACCGGTGCTTTGACGTTGCGCTTACCACTTTTAATGTCTGATAGAAATGTGATCAGTGCGTGGCGATCGTAGCTTTCAGGGAAGCCTTTGCGCTTCATCAGGTCACGGCTCTCAAGTTCTTTGGTAGAGAACAAAAAACCATCTGTGTTCACCAGTTCTACACGCGGGTGCCCTGGCCATCTTTTCAGCAGGGTTTGCAGAATACGGGAGGTTGTACTCTTGCCTGCTGCCACACTGCCGGCCACACCGATGATAAACGGTACTTTGGGTGTGGAGTCCTGCATGAAGTGCGCTGTTTTTTCATTCAGCGTTTGGACTGACTCTACGTAGTAGCTCAGTAACCGTGACAATGGCAGGTAGATATTTTCTACTTCATCGATTGATGCGCGTTCATTGATACCACGCAGAGCTTTAAGTTCTGACTCGGTCAGCCGCAGCGGGGTGTTGTCACTTAGTTTGGCCCACTGCGTAACGCTAAACTCACGGTGTGTGGAAAACGGCTGTGATGAAGGTGACAAGATGACTGTCCATTCGGTCGTTCAGTGCGCACGGTAGCAGAATTTATGCTGATGCGGTAATTATCTGGATCCGCAAACCAATAAAAACTTCGCGCTCGGACCAGGTGTCAGACCAAAAAAAAGCGAGGCCGAAGCCTCGCTCTGGGTACATCCTGCTACTTATTGATAATTACATAAATGCTTTTAGCTTATCGAGAAGCGGGCCTGTTACAGGGCCGAGTACGTCAGCAACTCCCGGGATCTCATTCGCCTTGTCCAGCATCGGAGTGAGTTTGTCCATGTGACCACCGACCAGGCCGCTCATTGGACCACGTGCAGCTTCTGGTACTTTGTCCCAGATACCTGTGAGCGCGTCTGCTTTGCCAGACACTTCTTCCAGTGCGGGCAGTGCAGCTTTTGCTCCGTCGACATCTTCAATACCACCGATAGCATCGGTAGCGCCACCGAATATGCCACCAATTTCATCACCGACGTTGACGCCACCGACATCGACTGACGGGACTTCAACAGAAGGTAAGCTGGCGTTTGGAACATCGACATCTTTGCCGCCGGTGCACAATTTAAGAGCAAAAAGGGCAATAGCTGCAAGGATCGCGATTGGCAGAAATTTCTTTAAAATGCCACCACCTCCGGATGCTGCTCGGCCTGCGGCATCTGCTGTGTTGCCTGCAGCATTGCCAACGGCACCAGCGGCATTGCCTGCAGCGTTACCCACAGCACCGGCAGCATTGCCAGCTGCATTGCCAACAGCACCCGCAGCGCCACCGACTGCACCTGCCGCATTGCCAGCGACATTACCAACAGAGCTGGCTGCACCACTTACCGCACCACCGACATTGCCGCCGAAGTTGGAAATTTGGTCCATGAAGCCTGAAGACTGCAGCTGGTTCTGAAAGCCACTCGGCATTGCTGCCTGGACGTTGTCTTTCTGGCCATTTAAAAGGCTCAGTAAACCACCGGCGTTTTGTGAGAAGCCGCCGCCGCCGAAAATTTTACGCTTGACCATACCGAGCACGATAGGCATGAGCAGACCCATCAGACCTGATGATGATTTGCCGCCGATCCCGGTAAGACCTGCAACAGCACTCGCCAGACCACCTGCGGCACCATTGCCAAGAATTGAGCCGAGCATGCTTGAGCCCTGATCCATTACACTGCTGCTGTTGCCACCGGTAAGAAGGCCTCCGATGTTGTCCAGCATGCTGTCGTCCTGCTTGCTAACCGCGTCAAACAGCGAAGCGCCACCGTCTGAGTTTGCCTGTGATGTTAAACCGCTCAGGAGGCCAGGTACTGCTGCACCAAGCGCTGCTTCGGTTTTGTTGTTGTCTTCGCCGAGCAGGGCTCCGAGTTGACCAAGCGCTGGTCCTCCGAGCTGACCTTTGACCAGATCTACGAGATTAAATGACATAGATGTATCTCCTATAATGTACTAGTTAAATGGTGACTTTTGTGTTGTGCGAAAAGAATCCACCGATAGCCGGCGATAAGACAAGTTAAGAGGTTTTCAGTGTTTGGAGTACGACTGCGTTGCATTCCTGCATTGTGACTGTCCGTGTTTTTGGCCCGTGTTTTTGGGTTCTTGGTGCTGCTGGCCGTATAATGGTGGAGGTGAAGTACCGAAGCTCTCTGGAGCCGAATGCCGATCTGTAAAACTATACCATTGTTGTTATTGAAATATATTTTTGTTCTTAATGTTTAACACACCACGAATGCCTGACCACGGACCTCCGCTTGGATAACCGATCACAAGACGCAATAGTTAAAAATGATGTCGATAACCCTGGCAAACCATCGTTCTCTGTTGCTCCGATGATGGAAATAACCGACAGGTATTGTCGAAGTTTCCACCGGGTATTATCAAAACGAGCTGTGCTGTACACCGAAATGATCACCGCAGCTGCAATTGTGCATGGCGATCGTTCTCATTTGTTGGGCGTTAATGAAACAGAACTTCCGGTTGTATTGCAACTGGGCGGCAGTGATGTGAAGTTGATGGCAGAGAGTGCGCTGATAGGTGAGCAGTATGGCTACGGTGAAGTGAATATTAACTGTGGTTGTCCGAGTGACCGTGTAAAGAGTGGTCGCTTTGGAGCGTGTCTAATGGCAGAGCCCGAGTTGGTTGCTGCGTGTGTCACTGCGATGCAATCTGCGGTCAAAACTCCGGTAACTGTAAAGTGCCGGATCGGTATAGACAGAGACGACTCGTTTGAACCATTTGAGCATTTCGTAAAAGTGGTAGCAGATGCTGGCTGCGATACTTTTATAGTGCACGCGCGCAAAGCCTGGCTTGATGGTTTAAGCCCAAAAGAAAATCGCGACATTCCTCCACTGCGTTATGAATACGTTGAGCAGATTAAAACCCTGTACCCGGACAAGCAGTTTATTCTTAATGGTGGTTTACTAAGCCATGATCACGCACTTGCGTCCGGGCAATCCCTTGACGGTGTAATGCTCGGTCGCGAAGTCTGCAGCAATCCCTGGCTGCTGAGTGAAGTAGATCACTTGTACTATGGTGAAAATGTGGATCAACGCTCTCGCTATCAGGTGGTAGAAGCTTGCTATCCGTATATCGAAGCACAGCTTGCTGTCGGCGTGCCATTAGGCAGACTTCTAAAGCCAATGCTCGGCTTATTCCACGCGCAACCGGGAGGTCGATTGTGGCGACGCATGCTGAGCGAAACCATGTGGGTTGAAGGTGCCGGCTTGCATACGGTGGAAAGAGCGCTTGCAGTAGTCAGGCAAACCGCAGATGAAGTAAGCAGCAAGAGTATCGTCGCGACAAATAAACACGCTAATCAATCAACTCCGGTCAGTGGCAATGGATAGTGAGTACCTGACCACAAAAGAAGTCGCTGAACTGTTGCGCATTAAAGAGCGCAAAGTTTATGACATGGCTTCGGAAGAACTGATACCGTGCACGCGCGCAACAGGCAAGTTGTTGTTTTCGCGGCGTGCGATACAGCTTTGGTTGCTGAATCACTCCTCTGGTGAAGTGGCAGCGCATCCCGCACCACAGGCCTTATTTGCAGGCTCTCATGATCCTCTGCTTGAATGGGCTGTGAGGGAGTCTCAATGTGGCATACCGACGCTCTTTGATGGCAGTGCTGATGGTTTGGATCGCGTTGCAAACGGGCAGGCGACTGTTGGTGCCATGCATATTTATTCACCGCAGACTAAAACATGGAACAGTGAAGCTGCTGCCAATCGTATTAACAATGAACCACTGGTGCTGGTCAACTGGGTTGTAAGACAACGTGGTTTGATTGTGAAGCCCGGTTTGCAAATAGGCGGTTTAAAAAATATCGCCAACAACAATAAAACCCGACTCTCGGTTGCAGTCAGACAATCCGGCGCCGGGAGTCAGTTATTGCTTGAGCATTTGTTAAGCGAGGAGTCGTTGGCGCTATCTGATCTTAACGTAGCGCTGAAGACCAGAAGTGAAGCCGATATGGTTTTGGCAATTAGTGCCGGGCAGGCAGATTGCGGACTTGGTCTTGAATCACTTGCAAGGCTTCATGATCTCGATTTTATTCCGTTGCTTGAAGAGTGTTTTGACTTACTCATTGACAGGCGATTCTGGTTTGAACCACCAATGCAGAAATTTATAAGTTTTTGCAACAGCACTGTGTTTAAGTCAAAGGTTGCTGAATCAGTCGGGTATCGAGCGGATTGTCTTTTTGATGTTGTGTCTGTCTACCCCAATTAGATGGCCAGATGGTTTGAATAGCCAGGCAGTTTGAGCAGCATCGTTGTTAGTACCTGTCCATAGATTACCGGGTTACAGCATTGGGGAAAAAAAGCTGTTTGTCTTTGAGTTTGTAACTCGCAATTAATGCCTGGCCCTTGTCATTGAGCATCCAGTTCACAAACTGTGTACCAGCAATAGTGTTTGAATGTGGACATTTTTCTTCGTTAACGAGTATTATTCCGTACTGATTAAAGAGTCTTTTATCTCCCTCTAAAAGAATTTTATAGTCACTGCGATTTTTAAAGTTAATCCATGTGGCACGATCGGTCATGGTATAAGCACCCATACCGACTGCTATATTCAAAGTTGCTCCCATACCGCTTCCGGTTTCTCGATACCACTTGCCGCTTTCTCTGGTTGGATCAGTGCCTGCTTGTTGCCAAAGCTGTATTTCCTTTTTGTGTGTTCCTGAATTGTCACCCCGAGAGGCGAAAATCGATCGCTTTTCAGCGATGGTCTGCAATGCCGCTGTGGCGTCTGGCTGTAGCCGGACTTGGGCCGGATCATTTGCAGGACCTACCAATACGAAATCGTTGTACATGAGGTCATAACGCTTAATACCGTAACCGTCTCGGACAAATTTTTCCTCTGCACTTTTTGCATGAACCAATAAAACGTCTGCATCGCAGTTGCTGGCGTTTTTAATGGCTTGCCCTGTGCCTACAGCGACAACGTTTACCTTGTTGCCGGTTTCCGCTTCAAAGTGTGGCAGCAGGTAATCGTATAGTCCGGAGTTTGCTGTCGATGTAGTGGACTGAACCAATATAGATTGCTGGTCGGCAGATACGTGGGATGCAATTAGTGTTGCTAAGATAATTGCGAATAACTTGTAAGTAATTTTGATCATCAGTTTTTCGGTCAGTTTTTCGGTCAGTTTACTGGTTGGCTTTCTGTATGCCTGATGGTGACCCCAGGTAGGAGTTGAGATAATTCTGCGCCTCAACTGAGCGAGGCTTGTTAAAAAATACTTCGGCGTCGGAGTGTTCCGTCAGTGAGCCTTTGTGAAGAAAAATAATATCGTCTGCGAGGCGTCTGGCCTGTGCAATGTCGTGCGTTACCATAATAATTTTAATGTGTTGACTTGAGGCTGTGACTATCTGTGACTCTATTTTAAGGGTTGCACCGGGGTCGAGATTGGCGGTTGGCTCATCGAGGAAAATAACTTCCGGCTCTGTTGCCAGTGCGCGGGCAATTGCCAACCGTTGTTGTTCGCCGCCAGATAGTGATCTTGCCGGTTGGTTTTTTTTATCTTCAAGTCCTGCGGACTCTAAATACTTGTGACATAAGTGCGCCGGCTTTCCGCGTAGCTTTAAAACGTAACTAATATTTGCCTCGACACTGCGATTAAGCATCAGCGGTTTTTGAAACACCATGGCCTGGTTTTTTCTACAATTAATATTCTCTGCTGCTTCGTCACGCCAGGTTACTGATCCATCGGTCGGTTTTAAAAGCCCGTGCATGCATCGGAGCAGTAAGCTTTTGCCGGCACCATTGTGTCCCATAATAATGCTGATGTTCGTGTTACTTAGCTGCAGATTTATGTTCTGCAGCAGGTACGTGCTGCCGATGGTGAGACCGAGTTGCGTGATGACTAACGGCAGCATCAGACGAATCTTGCTCGTGAGCTGAATACGAGGGTGTTGACGATAAGTGCAATCGTTAAAAGAATAACGCCCAGTGCGAGAGCCAGCGGTAAATTTCCCCTGGAGGTCTCCAGCGCAATAGCTGTAGTCATTACCCTGGTTAAATGATCTATATTTCCACCGACAATAATCACCGCACCTACTTCAGAGATTGCCCGTGAAAATCCGGCAAGTCCTGCGGTGAGTAAACTGATCTTTCTGTCCCAGAGAAGGGTTTTTATGCAATCTCTTATTGGTACGCATAACGACTGCATCGTATCTCGGTACTCACTCCAGCTGTCCTCAATGATTTGTCGCGTCAGTGCAGTAACGATTGGCAGCACTAATGCAAATTGCGCCACGATCATTGCGGTGGGGGTGTATAAAAGCTGCAAAAAACCCATCGGTCCTGAGCGGGACAACAATAAATAAACGATCAGGCCGAGTACGACCGGTGGCATACCCATTAAGGTATTGATCAGGATAGTGACAGCAGCCTTGCCACGGAAGTCGCGGATGCCGAGCACTGCACCCAGCGGCAAGCCCACCAGGCAGGCCAGGAAGGTCGCGGTCAGGCTAACACGCAGCGAAAGAACGACTATTTCAAGTAAATCCGGATCCGGGCCGGACATGAGCGAGCCAACTTCGGAAATTACCTGCATAAAGGTGTTCATTTTTCCAAAATTGGCCAATTACTGCTCATTAATGGAAATAATGACAAATTATGCAGTTGGTATCAAATTGATTTCCGGAGATTGCTGACTGTGGTTTTCAAACAGGCCGTATCGACAGGGTGTTGTCTAGCGAATCAAACTTAAAAACTCATTGCGTGTATTGATGTCTTTTTTGAATCGTCCGAGCATTACGGAGGTCGTCATGGTGGAGTTTTGCTTCTCGACACCTCGCATCATCATGCAAAGATGCTGTGATTCCACTACCACGCCGACACCCTGACCCTGGGTTACCTGTTGCACTGCATCGGCGATCTGCTTGGTGAGATTTTCCTGGATTTGCAGCCGCCTGGCGTACATGTCGACGATCCTGGCGACCTTCGACAATCCAATGACTTTGCCCTGCGGCAGGTAAGCGACGTGACACTTTCCGATAAACGGCAACAGGTGATGCTCGCACATCGAGTACATCTCGATGTTTTTGACAATCACCATTTCGTCGCTGTCAGACTCAAATACAGCGCCGTTAAGAATGGATTCAAGCGTTTGACCATATCCCTGGGTCAGAAACGACATTGCACGAGACGCGCGCTCAGGTGTTTTAACGAGTCCTTCGCGATCGGGATTTTCGCCAATCTGTTCGATTATGCTTTTAAATTCTTTATCCATCGAGAGTATGTCTTTGGGCCACTGTGGCAGTTAATTGTCTATAACCGGCAATAGTTTGGAGCAGATCACCGGTTCGCAGTCATTGTGCTTTACGATGTGGCCGGATTCAATTTTGAATTTTCACATAGAGTTTAAGCCTGTTTACCTAGTGTAACTGCCAGCAACAGCTAAACTCTGTTGATACACTCACGGACTTTCGCATGACGTTTTTAATCTGGCTTTTAATCATTCTGGCGGCCACCTTTGTGCTGGCCACCTTTCCACAGTCTTTATTGTCAATCACTGTTGTTTTTGGCATGGCATTACTGGGCTTTTTCCTGACCGGTATCGGTACGGTGGCGACAGTCATTGTGGCGCTGATATTTATTGTCGCGGCAATACTGCTGAATGTCTCGGGGATTAGAAAAAAAATACTGACGGGTCCGTTGCTCAACTACATTCGTACAGTACTACCGCCGATGTCACAAACCGAACGTGATGCGATTGAAGCGGGAACAGTCTGGTGGGAGTCAGAGCTCTTTCGCGGTAACCCCGACTGGTCAAAACTGATGTCGACCCCCGCTGCGAAACTGACAGACAAAGAACAGGCATTTCTCGATGGCCCGACTAACGAGCTGTGTGCAATGCTCGATGACTGGGAGATCACTTACGAGCACAACGATCTTCCACCACACATCTGGGATTTTATAAAGAAGCACAAGTTTTTTGGCATGGTGATTCCGGAAGAATATGGTGGTCTGGGTTTTAGCGCCTTTGGTCACTCTGCGATTGTGACCAGAATTTCAGCCAGAAGCGTCACCGCGGGTTCTACTGTCATGGTGCCCAATTCTCTCGGCCCCGCAGAGTTGCTGCTGCACTACGGTACTGATGAACAAAGAAACCACTTCCTGCCACGGTTGGCAATAGGTGAAGAGATTCCGTGTTTCGCTCTAACCGGACCGACGTCAGGTTCTGATGCAGCGGCAATGCCTGATACCGGTATCGTCTGCAGGCAAATGCATAACGGCGTTGAGACCCTTGGCTTACGGTGTAACTGGGAAAAGCGTTACATAACACTCGGCCCGGTGGCAACAATTCTGGGTCTCGCTTTTAAAGCCTATGATCCGGACGGATTGCTCGGTGGCGAAGAAGATCTGGGTATTACCTGTGCGCTTATCCCAACTGATACCGAAGGACTTGACATAGGGCGCAGACACTTTCCGTTAAATCAGGCCTTCATGAATGGACCGAACAGCGGCAAAGATGTTTTTGTACCCATGGAGTGGATTATTGGGGGTCAGGCTAACCTTGGCAAAGGATGGCGTATGTTGATGGAGTCTCTGTCTGTCGGGCGTGGTATTTCATTGCCATCTTCCGGAGCTGCAGCGGGTATGGCCGCGTCAAGATATACCGGTGCTTATGCCAGAACCCGTAAGCAGTTCAATACCCCCATTGGAAAATTTGAAGGTGTTGAAGAGGCGCTGGCCAGAATCGGCGGGCTGACTTATCTGATGGACTCGGGTCGCAGACTCACTTGTGCGGCACTTGATCAGGGTGAAAAGCCGTCTGTTGTCAGCGGTATTCTCAAGCACTTTAATACCGACAAAATGCGTCAGGTAATAAATGATGCAATGGATATCCATGGTGGTAAAGGTATCTGTATGGGACCGGGTAACTACCTTGCTCGTGCCTATCAGGGAGTGCCTGTCGGTATCACAGTTGAGGGTGCGAACATTCTTACTCGCAGCATGATTGTCTTTGGTCAGGGTGCCATGCGTTGTCACCCACACCTGGTTGCCGAAATTGAAGCTGCTGCGATTGAAGACAAAGAAGAAGCGGTAGACAAATTCGATGAAGCATTGATCGGTCACATTGCCTACGCAATAAGCAGTGGTGCACAAGCGATGTTTCATGGTCTGACCCGAGGTCGATTTGCAAAGTCGCCGGTCAGTGGCAAGCCTGCAAAGTACTATCGTCGACTCGCCCGCATGAGCGCCGGTTATTCATTCCTTGCCGACTTCGCATTGCTGTTTTTAGGTGGTGCGCTAAAGCGCAAAGAGAAGCTGTCTGGCCGGTTTGCAGACGGGCTCATTTATATGTACATGGCATCTGCTGCACTCAAACGCTATGAAGACGATGGCCGACCCGAGGCCGACTGGCCACTGGTAGAGTGGAGCGTCCGTTACTGTATTTACCACACGCAGGTTGCACTGGATCAAATCCTCAGAAACTTCCCAAGTCCATGGGTCGGGATCATACTGCGGGGTGTTGTGTTTCCGTTGGGTCGCAGATTCAGAACACCCAACGACAAGCTTGGCCACGAGGTTGCGAAATTGCTACTGACACCGGGCGAGGCGCGTGACAGACTCACCGATGCGCTGTACGTCAGCCAGGATCCGGATGACGTCACTGGTTGCCTTGAGGTCGCCATGGAGCTATCGGTTGCCGCAGACCCGATTGCAAAAACACTGAACGAAAACGGTTTTCGGAAGCCTTATGACCAGAACCTTGAGGATTGGGTAGCGGATCTGGTGAAATCAGGTGAGTTATCCGATTCTGACGGCAAAATCCTGCTCGATTCAGCTGCGGCAACCAGAAAAGTCATAATGGTTGATGATTTTCCGGGCAATTTTCGTCAGGCTGGTGTTGGTCCTTTGGGTGCCGGTGCGGAGCTCGCTGCAGCAAGCTGACAGTCAGTTGTACCCGTACATACTGACATTGTCGGCGTAGGAACCTGAGAATACGCGCTTTATTATTTGTGCCGGGGTTGAACCTGAGTCACAGACGCCATATTTAAATGATGGGCGGATTTGGTGCCCGGAGCGCGTAAACCCAGTAATATCAGAGGTATAGAGGCCGCAGAGAGTGGCAATTTGCTCCTGCATTCACGATGTTTCGCTTAAGATGTAACCAATATTGTCGACAGAATTAACGTAGGTCTATGACTGACAAAGAGTATTTAGATAATTCCGGCGAAGATACGGGAACGGCAGTAGATGTTGCCAAACCCATGCTCAAGAAGCCACCGATGTATCAAGTGGTGATACTAAACGATGACTACACACCAATGGAGTTTGTCGTGAAGGTACTGGAGAGTTTTTTTAGTATGGATCGGGAAAAGGCGACGCAGGTCATGCTACATGTACATAACAGGGGTAAGGGTGTTTGTGGGGTATTCACCCGTGATTTGGCAGAAACAAAAGTTGTCCATGTGAACCAGTTTTCACGTGACAATCAGCATCCTTTAATGTGTGATATGGAGGAGGCGGAAGTTTAGTCAGATATGAAGATTACAATAATAAATAACTATACAGAGAGATTCGTGAGATGCTGAGTAAAGAACTCGAGTTCACGTTGAACAACGCTTTTAAAGAAGCACGTGAAAAGCGTTATGAATTCATGACAGTTGAGCATCTGCTACTCGCATTGCTCGACAACCCGACTGCGGCCCAGGTGCTACGCTCCTGCGGCGGTGAGTTGGAGTCATTGCGAGTAGAACTTGTTGAATTCATTGATGAGAATACGCCTCTGCTCGATGATACCGACAACCGTGAAACGCAGCCGACTCTTGGTTTTCAGCGAGTGCTGCAGCGCGCGGTATTCCATGTTCAGTCGTCCGGCAAGAAAGAAGTTACCGGTGCCAACGTGCTGGTGGCAATTTTTGGTGAACAGGACTCTCACACGGTTTATCTGTTAAACAAGCAAAACGTTACCCGTCTCGATGTAGTGAATTACATCTCGCACGGCATCTCAAAGATACCTGACGAAGACAAAGGCGAGCTCGAAGATCTCTCTAACGAAGCGGGTATGGAAGAGGGTGAAGCAGAAGTTTCTCCACTCGATAAATACGCCACTAATCTGAACAACAGAGCCAAAGAAGGCAAGATCGATCCTCTCATTGGTCGCGAAAAAGAAATAGAGCGCTCGGCACAAATACTTTGTCGCCGCAGAAAGAACAATCCGTTACTGGTTGGTGAAGCCGGTGTGGGTAAAACTGCCATTGCCGAAGGTCTGGCACTTAAGATCGTTCAGGGCGACCTGCCGGAAGTACTGCTCGGCAGCACAATCTACTCACTTGATCTCGGCGCCCTGGTTGCTGGTACCAAGTATCGCGGTGATTTTGAGAAACGTCTTAAGGCTATTCTCGGTCAGCTGCAACAGGAAGAGGGTGCGATACTCTTTATAGATGAGATCCACACTATTATTGGTGCAGGTGCTGCTTCCGGTGGTGTCATGGATGCATCCAACCTTATTAAGCCAATGCTGGCAACCGGTGAGCTGAAGTGTATTGGTTCCACAACGTATCAGGAATTCCGTGGCATCTTCGAGAAAGACCGCGCGCTGACCAGACGCTTCCAGAAAGTAGATGTTGTTGAACCTTCGGTTTCAGAAACCGTTGAGATCCTCAAGGGTCTTAAAGACAACTTCGAAGATTTTCATGATGTGAAATACTCAAGCAATGCGCTTAAAGCCGCTGCTGAATTGTCTGATCGCTATGTTAATGATCGCTTCCTGCCAGACAAAGCCATCGACATCATTGATGAGGCAGGTGCAAGCAGACGTTTGAACCCCAAGGCTTCAAAGAAAGCAATTGGCGTTAAAGACATTGAAACTATTATTGCCAAGATTGCACGCATACCTGAAAAGAGCGTGTCTTCAACTGACATGGAAAAGCTCAAGAACCTGAGTCGCGACCTTCGCATGCTTGTGTTTGGACAGGATCCTGCAATCGAGCAGCTGGCGTCGGCGATAAAAATGTCACGCTCTGGTCTTGGACCGGATGATCGACCCATTGGCAGCTTCCTGCTTGCAGGTCCGACCGGTGTTGGTAAAACAGAAGTCACCAAGCAGCTTGCCAAAGTGATGGGCATTGAGTTCATGCGCTTTGATATGTCGGAATACATGGAGCGACATACGGTTTCACGTTTGATCGGTGCTCCTCCGGGCTATGTCGGTTATGACCAGGGTGGCCTGTTAACTGATGCTGTTATACAGAACCCGCACTGCGTACTGCTGCTTGATGAAATTGAAAAAGCGCACCCTGATGTATTTAACCTGTTACTGCAGGTTATGGATCACGGTACACTGACTGACAACAATGGTCGTAAAGCGGACTTCCGCAACGTGATACTTATTATGACTACTAACGCCGGTGCTGAGTCAATCAGTCGTCCGTCAGTTGGTTTCACAATGCAGGATCATTCAACAGACGGCATGGAGGCTATCAACAAGTTCTTCACACCTGAGTTCAGAAA
>CAYLZS010000424.1:0-6921 GCA_964388065.1 uncultured Granulosicoccaceae bacterium | reverse complement strand
TACTAAGCCTGTGGAGGTTGAAAGGTTGCTTGAAAAATTTCCAACGGCAACGGAGCTCAAATCAGTAACCGCTACTGACCTGCAGGGTAAGTCATCATCCAGGGTTGAAGGAATCGGTGAGACCATGGCGGCTTTGATTGTTGAGTTTTTCAACAGTTCGCAGAATATGCAGGAGATCGATCGGCTGATTAGCGCGGGTATCGTTTGGCCCTCCACAGACATTGAGCGAGCGACCGCTGAAACTGATGACCGTCTCGCCGGTAAAACATTTGTCATTACCGGTAAGTTTGAAGGAATGTCTCGAGATGAGATATCAGCCGCGTTAAAAGCCAAAGGCGGTAAAGTGACCGGATCAGTTTCTAAAAATACCAGTGTATTGATATGCGGTGAGGCAGCGGGTTCGAAACTTACGAAAGCAGAGGCGCTCGGCATAGAGATAGTAGACGAACAGGGACTACAGGCTTTACTCAGCTAGTTGTCAATCAGATTATTTTGACAGACGGTGCATCGAGATTGTGCCGTAAGGTCGAAAAATATATATAAAAACAATAATTTAGCTGCAGTAAACCAAGCTGTACCAGAAGCTGAATTCAAGCCCGGAAGGTCTGCTCTGTGATACACTAGCGGGCTGGAAATAAGGGCACTTGCATGTAAAATATAGTGGTTGCCGGTGCAGCAGGCCGTATGGGGCGGCAACTGGTTCAGGCAATTCTCGAACGCGATGATGTCCATCTGGCGGGAGCAACAGAACATCCTGACAGCCCGCATATAGGGACGGACGTTGGTCTGCTGGTTGGCAACCAGTCACTGGGGGTAGTCGCAGTACCCGGTATCGAACGGGTCGACTCGGCCTTTGATACGATCATTGATTTTACCTCTCCTGTCAGTACCCGTGTCTTGCTTGAGTACGCATCGAACAAGGGTACACGGATGATCATCGGCACCACAGGACTTGATGAAAAAGATCAGCAGTTAATCAAAGACACCGCCGGTAAAACAGCGATAGTGTTTGCTGCCAACTACAGTGTTGGAGTAACTTTGAGCCTTGATTTGCTGGCCACTGCGGCAAAAGTACTCGGGCCGGACTATGACATTGAAGTTATCGAGGCGCACCATAAGCATAAGGTTGATGCGCCGAGTGGAACCGCATTGGCAATGGGGCATGCCGTAGCAGATGCTACAGGTAAAAATCTCAAAGATTGTGCTGTCTACGCGCGTGAGGGTAATACGGGCGCCCGACCGGATGGCAGCATCGGATTTCAAACTATAAGAGCCGGTGAGATCATCGGTGAGCACACGGTGCTGTTTGTCGGCCAGGGTGAGCAGCTGGAGGTTACCCATAAAGCCACTGACCGAATGACCTTTGCCAGAGGTGCGGTACGTGCTGCGGCATGGATTGCAACACAACCTGCAGGTCTCTACGATATGGCAGATGTATTGCGGCCGGTCTAGTGCAGCCGGTCTAGTGCAGGTATAGCAGCATCTGTGTTTGTAGCAGTAGCTTTGGTTAAAATTTTAGAAAATCGTTTGCACGCAAACGAAAAGCAACAGTAGGGAATGTCTATGAAACTTGCGGCAGTATTTCCGGGGCAGGGGTCCCAGTCACCGGGTATGTTGGCTGATCTGGCGGCGCAATACAAAGTGGTTGAAGAAACGTTTGCTGAAGCGTCAGAAGAACTGGGTTATGACCTGTGGGATATGGCTCAGAATGGCACTGCAGAACAGCAGCGACAAACTGAAATTACCCAGCCGCTGATGTTTGCAGGCGGCATATCTGTATGGCGCATCTGGCAGGAACTCAACATGCCGGCACCGTCTTTCGTTGCGGGTCACAGTCTTGGTGAATACTCTGCGCTGACCGCATCCGGTGCGATAGATTTTGCCAATGCAATAAAACTTGTAGCGCTGCGCGGCAAGCTGATGGCTTCAGCTGTAGAACCCGGTGTTGGTGGTATGGCAGCGCTGTTGGGTATGGACGATGATGCCGTAGTTGCCATGTGCAAAGAGCTGACATCTGAGGAGGGTGTTGTGCAGGCGGTGAACTTTAACTCACCGGGACAGGTGGTGATATCCGGTCATCTTAAAGCGCTTGAAAATGCCTGCGTTGTAGCAAAAGAAAGGGGTGCAAGAAAAGCCATGGTGCTTCCTGTATCAGTGCCTAATCACAGTTCCTTAATGCAGCCGGCACAGGCAGAACTTGCCGCAGCGATTGACAGTGCCGGATTTGTGCAGCCCAAAATTCCAGTGGTGCAAAACGCTGAGGCTAAAGTACTGGATGGCCTGGATGCAATGACTGCATCTTTACGCAATCATGTCGTTAATCCGGTTTACTGGACTGACTCAATTTGCTACATGGCGAAAAACGGTGTTACCGAAGTGGTTGAAATTGGTCCGGGTAAAGTACTGGCTGGTCTTTGCAAGCGCATAGACAAATCCATAACGACTCATGCTATTGAGAGTAATGCTGCGGTAGAGAAACTGATTGCCGCACGCAATGAGGGTGTAGCAAATGTCTAGTAGTGACAGCCTTAAAAAAGAAGTTGTGCTGGTAACAGGTGCCAGCCGCGGGATCGGTGCAGCAATCGCCGATGAACTGGGCTCAAAAGAGGCGACGGTAATAGGTACTGCAACCAGTCAGTCCGGTGCTGACGCAATCACAGCCAGATTCAAAGAAGCCGGTGTAACCGGCTGCGGCAAAGTACTTAATGTCTCTGACAAAGAACAGATTGCATCGGTGGTAGCTGAAATAGCGGATGAATTTGGAGCGGTGTCTGTGTTGGTTAACAACGCCGGTATAACACGCGACAACCTGTTGATGCGTATGAAAGATGAAGAGTGGGATGACATTATGAACACCAATCTTTCATCAATTTTTCATGCCTGTAAAGCCTGTATGCGCGGCATGATGAAAGCGCGCCGTGGCAAGATTATTAACATAGCATCAGTGGTTGGTGTAACCGGCAATGCTGGTCAGGCTAACTATGCGGCAGCGAAAGCCGGAATAATTGGTTTTGGAAAATCGCTGGCGCGGGAAGTCGGCTCGCGCAACATCACCGTTAATACAGTGGCACCGGGATTTATCGTTTCGGACATGACCAACGCACTGCCGGAAGAACAGCGTGAGGCATTGCAGGGAGAGATCGCTCTCGGGCGTTTGGGTGAGACGATAGAAATTGCCTATATGGTGGCCTTTCTGGCGTCTGACAAGGCAGATTACATCACCGGCCAGACTCTGCATGTCAACGGCGGGATGTATATGAACTG
Organism: uncultured Granulosicoccaceae bacterium; assembly: GCA_964388065.1. Lineage (GTDB taxonomy): Bacteria > Pseudomonadota > Gammaproteobacteria > Granulosicoccales > Granulosicoccaceae. Next base: position 3,657 of record CAYLZS010000424.1, on the reverse strand, counting down.
ACCCGCTGGCCGACTTTTCAAAGTCCGATGGGTAAATTAATTACTGCTGATTTCTTGAATCCTGCGACATTGGCCATACAACAGGCGTCAATGCAGCGGATTAACGCGCCGAGAACGGCGCTGCCAGCATAATTTTTTGCTCGAAGCAGCATAATTTTTCGCTTGCAATAGTGGCGTGCCTTACCCGTATTGAATACAATAAGGGAGATCAGGTGCGGCCATGCACCACGGAATACACCAGTCCCCTGGAGGGCATCTAATATGAGCAGTATCGAAGAACGCGTTAAGAAAATCGTCGTGGAACAGCTTGGCGTAAAAGACGAGGAGGTCACAGCTGCGGCCTCTTTTGTAGACGATCTCGGCGCAGATTCGCTCGATACCGTAGAGTTGGTGATGGCCCTCGAAGAAGAATTCGAGTGCGAAATTCCCGACGAAGAAGCTGAAAAAATTGGCACGGTTAAGCAGGCAATTGATTACGTCAACGCAAACATCGGGTAGCATCACCTGTCGGTTATTTTTCCCCTGGTTAATTAGCTGGAGTTAATTAACCAGAATTAATTAACCCGGAATAAATTAACCCGGAATTAATTTACTCCAGAATTAATTTACTAAAGGGTTAGCCGTATCGGGTGCAACCCATTCTGAGTTAACTGCTGGAAACTAAAGTTAACTACTAATAGTCTGTGCCGGTCAAAGGCCAGACTCAGCGACCGGAACATCTCTTGAGCTCTCGAAAAGTTGTAGTAACCGGCCTGGGGGCGATTACCCCGGTTGGCAATACTGTCGCTGAAAGCTGGAAGAATCTGCTTGCCGGAGTCTCAGGCGCGGCAACGGTCGATTCCTTTGACACCTCGGGCTTTGCAACACAGTTTGCAGCGTCGGTAAAAGGCTTCGATGTCAGCCAGTATATGTCCGCCAAAGATGCACGCAAGATGGATCAGTTTATCCACTTCGGTGTCGCTGCAGGTATTCAGGCACTGGACGATGCAGGTCTCTCTGCAGAAGATCAGGATCCGGAGCGCATAGGTGTGGCAATCGGTTCCGGCATTGGTGGTCTTCCGAACATAGAAGCTCAGCACAGCGTGTTACTCGACTCGGGACCGCGCAGGATGTCACCCTTCTTTGTTCCGTCAACCATTATCAATATGATTGCCGGAAATCTTTCGATCATGCGCGGTCTTCAGGGCCCGAACGTCTGCATTACAACGGCTTGTACAACAGGTACACACAACATTGGTGAAGCTTTCCGGCTAATCAAGTACGGAGATGCCGATGCGATGTTGTGCGGTGGTGCAGAGATGGCAACCTGCCCGTTGGGGCTGGCGGGCTTTGGTGCGGCACGCGCTCTGTCCACCCGCAATGATGACCCCGAATCTGCCAGCAGACCATGGGATGTTGATCGTGATGGTTTTGTACTCGGGGACGGTGCCGGTGTGCTGGTACTGGAAGAATATGAATATGCCAAAGCTCGTGGTGCAACCATTTATTGCGAGCTGTCTGGCTATGGTATGAGTGGTGATGCGTACCACATGACGCAGCCTGCAAAGAATGGCGACGGTGCCAGGCGCTGCATGAACGCGGCACTTAAAGATGCTGGTATCAACCCGACTGATGTGGGTTACATCAATGCGCATGGTACTTCTACCGGTGCAGGTGATGTTGCAGAAACCAATGCAATCAAAGCAAGCTTTGGTGACCATGCAAAGAAAGTGGCTGTCAGTTCAAGCAAATCCATGACGGGCCATCTGTTAGGGGCAGCGGGTGGCATTGAAGCAGTCTTTTCTATCCTGGCTTTGAGAGACCAGTCAGTATCTCCGACAATAAACCTCGACAATCCGGATCCTGAGTGTGATCTTGATTATGTGCCTCACGAAGCACGCGACGTTGCTATGAAACATACATTATCCAACTCGTTCGGGTTTGGTGGAACCAACGCGACACTGATATTCAGTCAGCTTTAGCACGGCGAGTTTTAATTCGTAGTCTTTTTGTTGTGAGTTTGTTGTAAAAAGACTGACCTGTTTGATGTGGTTTAATTTGTGAAAAAGACGCTATTTATAATTTTTTTTCTGCTTCCGCTTTGTGTAGCGGCGCTACTGGCATTTGATGCTCACCAGTTTCTAAACTCACCCCTGGTTGCATCACAGCCGAGTGAACCGGAACAGCAGCATGCACAGCAGTTTGAGCTCGAAGTAAAGCCGGGTACAACAATTCGAAGCCTTGCACGAACACTAAACGCTGATAACAAATTGAAGAGGCCTCTCTGGTGGGAGGCGTATGCGCGGTATACGGGTGAGGCTCGAAGCATTAAAACCGGTGAGTATTCGCTATCGACCTCCCTGACGCCAATAGCACTGCTGAGTACGCTGCAAAACAGTCAGCAAAAGCAATACTCACTGACATTGCTTGAGGGCTGGAATATCTGGCAGGTGCGCGATGCGCTGGCAAAGCACGAGGTACTTGAGCAAACGATTGAAACCGTGACCGATGAAAATCTAATGGAATTTATCGGTGCTGAGGCCGGTCATCCGGAAGGGCAGTTTCTGCCGGACACCTACCTCTTTCCAAAAGGCACCACCGATGCAGAATTTCTTTTACGGGCACACAAGCAGCTTCGGTCAACTTTAGAAGACGCCTGGCAGGGTCGCGACGAAGGCCTGCCAATCACTACCCCGTATGAAGTACTGGTACAGGCATCGATCATTGAGAAAGAGACCTCTATCGATAGCGAGCGTGAGATAATCTCTGGTGTCATTACTGGTCGACTGCGAAAGAAAATGCGCCTGCAAATGGACCCGACAGTAATCTACGGTATCGGTAAAAATTTCAACGGCAACATCACTCGTAAAGACCTGCAAACCAAAACGCCTTACAACACCTATAAAATACCGGCACTGCCACCAACGCCAATAGCGATGCCGAGTGCTGCATCAATACTCGCAGCAGTTCATCCGGCAGACACGAAGGCATTGTTCTTTGTCGCAGACGGGACCGGCGGGCATGTGTTTAACGAGACTGTCGAAGAGCACAATAAAGCTGTGCGCAAATATATTTTAAAAAGAAAATAGCTGGCTCAATCAGGGTATAGAAAAAACCATGCGCGGACGCTTGATCACACTGGAAGGAGTAGAAGGAGTCGGTAAGTCGACAGTACTTCCTGTGGTAAAGAACTATCTGACCGATCGTGGTGTTGAAGTACTGCAGACCAGAGAACCCGGTGGTACTGAACTCGGTGAACAGTTGCGCGATGTACTGCTGAATACAGATCAGGAGATCGTACCCGACGCAGAGTTGTTACTGATGTTCGCAGCGCGTGCGCAACATGCAGAAAAAGTCATTGAGCCTGCACTTAAAAACGGACAATGGGTGTTGTGTGATCGCTTTACTGATGCGAGCTTTGCCTATCAGGGCGGCGGCAGACAACTGGGCGCTGAACGCGTTGGCATAATAGAAAAATGGGTGCTGGGAGATTTAAAGGCAGACCTTACTCTGCTGCTTGATGCAAGCCGTGAGACAAGTCTTGAACGCACTAAAAAACGTCGCGAGCTCGATCGCATAGAAACCGAGGGAGATGATTTTTTTGAACGTGTACGAGTTGCCTATCTCGAACGCGCTAAAACCTACCCTGATCGAATTAAAATTATCGATGCCAATCCG
>CAYLZS010000423.1:0-7154 GCA_964388065.1 uncultured Granulosicoccaceae bacterium | reverse complement strand
CTGACCCCGGGCCGCAATAAACAAACCGTTCGATTCTGATGACGCATTACTCCAGTTCACGCGACACCACACTTCTCCATGTCTAAGCCAGTCAGGCTTAATCTCGTAGGGCGCTGCCAATTTTGTTCCCTCCGGAATAATAGGCAGGCGTGCGCACTGCGCTTCAGTACCCCCTTCACCATAGAGTACCTCCCTATCGGCGGCCTGAACGAGTGTGGCAAACAAAAGAAGTATCAGAAACGTACGCATGAGCTATCCGGTAGTTGTGCTTGAGATATTAAAATCTAAAAACCTGTCCCAGAGCAATAGACAATCTGGGATCAGAACTATCACCTTCAGGAGTATCCAGCGGTAATGCCACATCAACTCTCATTACCCTGCTACCCAAAAATGCATTGGAACCGAGTCTCAGACCCACACCAAACGATCGGTTGATATCCGGTGACGAGTCATCTCTGTCGGCCGCAAAGCCGGCATCAAAAAATCCAACCAGACCGATATCTAAAAAACCCAGTCTCCAGCCGGGACTGTACCTGCTTTCCAGATTGAGCCGCCAGCGCTTTCGCCCTTCGAACTGACGCGCGTCATAACCTCTCAGACCGCTATCCTCGCCCAGTGTTAGCTGTACAGGTAACTCGGTACCGTCCACACCGGTGGTGAAATTGGTATTAAAAGCCAGCGTGGTATTTTTCAGCGCGGTGTTAAACGCTCTGAAACTAATCGTACCATTCCATGGTCGCACACCGTTCTCTTCGAAGTCTGCATCTCCGCTAAAGGAAGTACTGACCAGTGTGTGCTCCCCAATGGCTGCTGATTTTCTTAGTACCAGCGAGACAGTGGGTTCGGCTCTTGCGTTTGAACTTTCGGTATTAAAGTCTTCAATAAAATCTACGCCAAACTGAATTTCCGCAAACCCGCCAAGACGCAGGTCCTGAGTAAAGTTTAAGGTATCGATACCCCGCACTTTCCTGTAACCCGTTATTCTGTCAAGACCAAGCAACCCACCTGCAAATAGAGTTCTTCTGTCTTCAGGTACTGAAATCTCTGCAGCACTAACACCTTGCGCTTCGGCATAGTCTATTTGCGTAAAGCTGCCTGTAAAACCTTTTCTGAAGTAGCGATCTGATGTACCGGAACGCCAGACATGTGAGCCGGCAATTCTTATTCTGTCTTCCGGAACTTCTGTAACGGAGATACCACCACTGTAGAAAGTTGTATTTCGCTCCGTGCTGTCTGCGGCGATTGTCCAGGCTCGACGATCATTAAGCGACCGGAATGTATCGTTTAGTCTGAAAGAATAAAAATCGCCCTCGTCTGTTCGTCCGATTCTATATTCCGCCCGCCAGGGTTTTTCAAAAAAATGCAGATCCCTGAAAATAGTCGCACCGCGAAAGTCACCATCGGTGGTACGTGACAAGTTAAAGGTCAGTCTGTTACCGGTGCCGAGTAGATTTTTATCTCCGGCAGTAAAGCCAATGTTGGCAATACCACCGAGAAACGAACCTGATATTCCACCAACCAGCGAAAAGTTATCTCGGGTTGCTATATGCAGTTCGACGCCACTTTCACCAGTCACAAGATTTGCAGCAACTGATGCAAATATTCCAAGATTGCGAAGTCTTCTCTCAACCTCTGCAACATCAGCAACTGAAATGGTATCACCGGGGCGGATTCCCGCCTCGCGAAGGATCACAGATTCAAGTGTGACTCTATGAAACCGGTTAACGCTGCCCGCAACTAACCTGGTTGCCGATAGTTGCGATGAAGCACCGCTTTGACCGTTGTCTGTTGCATCAAAAATGTTGCTGCGATTCACAATAATGCTTGAAATCGTCACCTGTGGCTGTTGATTGTCTTTGACCGATGCAATCGCAGACACGGGCAAGGCGCACAGCAGCCAATAAAGCATCGCGCGGCCTGATACCGAAAAACATTTGCGCAGCTGCGATTGATTCATATTTTCCGAAGTGGATGAAGATTGTTAGCCACAGGCTCTGCTCGAAGAGTCAAGAAATAGTCACTTATACCGACATAATTAAGATATGCAGTGATCAATTTGTTTGACCTGTCACACAAGAACCCGGCGCGCCATTACGTGGCCGCATTACTCGGCCCAACTGAAATGCTCGCTATTATAGTCACCCGAAAAGGGAACAGTATCTACCAGGCAGGCTGTGCGACACTGTGAGTATTCGTACACATTTTACACTGCGTGGCATTCAGAGCCGACCTAATCCAACAGGGGCTATTTCAGTGCCAGTTCGTTTATTAATGGCAATCGCACTGCTGCTGATTCCATTTCAGGCACAGTCGCAAGACACCAGCATCCTGCTCTCGCAGGCAATTGCATTTGAGAAATCTGCAGACTACGCAAATGCCGCAGCACGGTATCGTGAGTACCTGCTACAACCAGCAACCAAAAGTGCCACACAGCGCCACGCACGACTCAAACTGCCGGTGCTCGAGGAGGCTGCCAAATACGGTGCCGGTTCTGAAATGCAGGATTATCTAAAAGCAATGGATCTGCGTGCCGATGGTGAACCACAGCAGGCAGATGCCATACTTGCAGATCTGATCGATAACTACGCAGGCAGTTCACTGGTCGATGATGCCGTGTATCTGCGAGCCTACATTGCACTGATGGATCACTATGACTACCAGCGTGCAAGCCAGCTCCTGCAACACCTGCGAAATAACTACCCGGACAGCCGCTACATAGACACAGCGCTTTTTGCAGAGGCCATTGTTTTTGAGCAAACAGGCGACAGTGAATCTGCAATTGCCAGAATGCAGCAATTGCGCGACAGGCACACCGGCGTTTCTGTTGCTGGTATGAGCTGGGCCAAAGATCAGTATGTATCGAGACTCTGGTTTGAACGCAGCAGCAAGCGCATTGAATATCTGCAGGAGCGAACAGAATTCGCGACTCAACTTGTCAGCATGACTCCGTATGGTCAGGATGGCTACGCCTGGCAGGCAGAGCTGGTTGTTAATCAGCAGAATATGACTCTGCTGTTAAATGAAAGTGCTGCACTCAGAGGTACTGTGTTTAAGGGGTCATCTTCAACACAGTCCAGCACTCGTGTGAATGCATTTTCCGGCATAGTCATGGGTCAGCCCGACGACTCATGGGCAAGAATCACCATAGATAACCACAACGTGCGTGGCATGGTCTCGGTCTATGGAGAAAATCACGAGCTCATGCCAGTGACAACTGGTGGATCACTCAGCGATTTTCATACACTGCTTCTCGGTGATGCCGATGGCAACGTTGCCGAAGAGCCAGATGTCATCGTGACGCCACCTAAGTCACAAGACAATCTAACTAACTTTCTGCGTAGCGTAAAACAGGCAGACGACACTCAGCTAACACCAGGTGAAGTCAGTCAGGTAGCGTTGATCGGTGTTGTAATAGACAGCAAATACAACGACTACTACAGCGGCCGGGGTGCGGAAGAGGCATTGTCCATACTCAATACTACCGATGGAATATTCCGAGAACAACTGGGTGTTGCACTGATGGTAGATACCGTTGTGGTTATTGACGACAACGACAATGACCCAATGAATCTGGGTAGCGTGACCATGGAAACCATGATGCGCAACTTCAAGGACTACCGTCTGGCAAGCCCCGACCTCAGTAGCGATATCGGTATGGCAACGCTTTTTAGCGGCAACAAAAACAGTGACTCTGCGCTGGGTCTGGCATGGATCGGCTCTGCATGCAGGACAGACGGGTTCGACGTTAGCGTGGTAACTCCGTATAAAATGCCTTCACTGCTTTCAACTCATGAGATCGGCCATACGATGGGCGCACCACATGACTCGGATACCTCATGCGGCTCACAGACCAGACATATCATGTGGCCTTTTTTATCCAGCGCCAGCGGCAGAACATTTTCCTCCTGCAGTAAAGAGGCAGTGGCTGAAACAATGGCTGCCAACAATTGCCATATAGATGCCATGGATCTCTCACTGGCACTGAACGATATCTCTTCAGACTCTCTAACATTGACAGTCACCAACGAAGATTATAACCGTGCAACACCCGATGCATTGCTTACCTTGTCGGGCCCGGGTGTCGGTTCTGCTGTGGCATCACAAAGCTGTCACCGAATAGACAGCAACAAAGTACAATGTGGTCTCGGCACCCTGACACCGAAGCAATCAGAGCAGTTCTCTTTTGACATTCAGGACCAGCTCTCTGATACCGCACAGGTGATTGCCACAGTTGAAGGCAATGGCTTTATTGATGTCGCGACATTTAACAACAGCTTTAAAACCGATATCAACGGTAACCTCAGCCCCTACGCCGGCCCGATCAACAGTGACCCGATCACCACCGGCGGTTACAACTTCACATCTGCTGCAAAGAGTGGCTCTTCAATTGCGAGCGCCGAGGGTGGCGGACTATTCAATCCAGCCAGCGCAATGGTTTTGATGGTGTTGCTCGCAGCGCGAAGACGGATGGGTATCAGCCAGTCCCTATAGCCAGTCCGGCAACTAAAGTAACTGGTCTGCCAGATCATTAAAATCCGTTGCATGGAAGTCATTACTTTCATCGCCGGTTACCTCTTTAATCTGATCAGTGCCGTATTCAAACGGGCGCTCAATATACGCAGTTTTTAGCCCGTAACGGCGTGCTGCATCAAGATCACTTTGATGGGCTGCAACCAACATCACTTTTTCTGGTGTTGTACCAAACACTTCTGCAACCCCCAGATAGCTTTCTTTGTCAGGCTTGTAGGCCTTAAACACTTCGGCGGAGAGAATGAGGTCCCACGGCAGATCCGCGTGTTTCGCCATGTTAGCCAACAGTGCGAGATTGCCGTTGGATAAAGTGCAAATAGTAAAGCCCGCCTTTAACCGCTGCAGTCCGGCGACTGTATCAGGCCACGGGTCCAGGCGATGCCAGACCTTATTAAGCTCCACCCTGCGTGACTCAGTTAGCTGCAGGCCATAATCTTCTATAACCTGATCAAGAATCATTCGATGCAGATCATCTATTTTGGTCCAGCCAAGTTCACCAGAGCGCACGCGCTGCATTGCAGGCACATATCCTTCACGCCACGCACGTGCAAAAGCGGCCGGGTCTGCCACCAATTCGAGTGATTTTACTTCTCTGCAGATCGAGCCGTGCCAGTCTACAACTGTACCGAACACATCAAAGGCGAGTACCTCAACTTCAGTTCCGCTGCCAGACACTGAAACGCTCCTCCGTTAACTGATCGGCTACAGCTCAGGAAAGAATCGGGTCACGCCCGCTTGTGATCATATGGTCAAGATAATCAACTCTGTCCTGGCCCCAGAAAACTTCCTTCTCATAGACGTAAGCAGGCGCACCGACAACATCAAGATCAATCGCTTCCTGAGAATTAGCATTGCGAATTTCTGCAATAGCCGGGTCTTTGGAATCAGAGACGATTGTCTTGCCATCGAAGCCTGCTTTGTCGAGCAGTTCAGCCAGTATTGATTCGTCTGCGATCTGACGGTCCTGACCCCACAGTGCTTCACCAACACTTGCCAAAAAAGGACCCGGGTCTTTGCCTTGTTGCGATAACAAAATAGAGCAACAGTCCGCGCGCTCCGGGTTAGCCGGAACACTGTCTGGCTGGGCAATCACTTCCAGACCGTGATAATGACCAATGCGTTGTAATTCGATAAGCCGGTAGCGCTGTCGCATAGGTGGCCGTTGTGGTGGAGCAACACCACCGGAAACTTTCCACACTTCCATCAGATTGACAGGCTTGTATCGAATCTCTTTGTTGTGCTTTGCTGCCACCTCACAAAACGGCTTCTGTCCGAACCAGGTAAATGGAGAAGTAGAGGTATAGAAGTAGTCAATGTGGCTTGCCATAACTCTGATCCGTTTTCGATTCCCTTATCATCCTGTGACGTGAGCTGGATTGCAAGCCTGCTTCTGACGAACAGGCAAGGTACAACTGGCAAGCGCCTTTTTTATGGGCAATTAACAAAATTTTATCGTCTCTGAAGTGTGATAGTTTCTCCCGGCGCCATCGAACACGTGTTTTCGCTCCGAGCTCTCTCCACGGAGATTGACGCTTAACCGCCGCCTATAGGTAGTACACGAAACGCGATAGACAATATCGATTACCTAAACAGAGAATCCAGCCAATTTGGTTTCCAGATATTCCTGCAGACCTTCACGCGCGCCTTCACGTCCAAGACCACTTTCTTTCATACCACCAAACGGTGCCGCAGCACTGGTGGGGTTAATATCATTGACGCCAATAATGCCGAAGTGTAATTGTTCGACTGTACGGAACGCTTTTGCAAGATCTTTGGTATAAACGTAAGCAGCTAGCCCATAGTGCGTGTCGTTGGCCATTGCAATAATATCGTCATTATCATCAAACGGTATAACCGCTGCGACCGGACCAAATGTCTCTTCACGGTAGATCAGCATAGAATCATTCACACCAGCCAGCACGGTCGGTGAATAAAAATAACCACCGCCAAACGCATCACCGGTCAGTCGTTCCCCACCACATAATAAATCAGCACCTTTGTCGCAGGCGTCGTTAACCTGATTTTCTATTTTACGTATCGCTTTTTCGTCGACCAATGGGCCAATCGCAACACCTTCTTCTGCGCCATTGCCAACGCGCATTTTTTTTATCCGTGAGGTGAGCGTCGTTACAAACTCTGACAAAATATTTTTATGTACAAAAATGCGGTTAGGACAAATGCACGCCTGCCCTGTATTTAAAAACTTGACCAGACCAGCCCCTTTGGCGGCGTGCACCGGATCTGCATCTTCGAACACTATAAAAGGCGCATGCCCTCCAAGTTCCATCGATACGCGTTTCAGTTGAGGTGCTGCGTCGCGAGCCAGCATTTTTCCAACAACGGTCGATCCGGTAAACGTCAGCTTGCGAACCAATGGGTGCTCACAGAACACCTTGCCGACTGGTGCAGGAGATGAGGTCGTCACCAAATTTATAACTCCTGGTGGCACACCGGCTTCCGCAAGCAACCGGAAGACCGCAATGGCACAGAGCGGTGTCGCCTCTGCAGGCTTTAATACCACCGTACAACCGGCGGCAAGCGCCGGTGCCAGTTTGCGGGTGAGCATGGAGATCGGGTAGTTCCAGGGTGTGATTGCAGCGACTACACCAACCGGCTGGTGCTGT
>CAYLZS010000422.1:0-17848 GCA_964388065.1 uncultured Granulosicoccaceae bacterium | reverse complement strand
GTATGATGATAGCCAGTCGCTCATGCAGCCCGCTTATTTTAATATCACAAAAAGATCGTAACGATTGATGGCCAGATCAATAACACGCTCAATGCCATTAGCTGCAAACCAATGAATGGCAGAAAGCCACGGAATATATCGGTCAGTGAGATATGTTCTGGTGCTACTGATTTCAAATAAAACGCCGCTGGTCCGAAGGGTGGCGAAAGAAAGCTGACTTGCATATTCATACAGAACAACACGCCAAACCAGACAGCAACCTGCCTTGGTTCAAGTTGGCCGATAAGCCCAATCTCTTCAATTGGCAGTGCTCTAACGATGGGCAGAAAGACTGGAATAATCAATAGTACGATGCCTACCCAGTCCATGAACGCACCCATAAAGAGCAGGATCACCATCATAGTAAGCAGTACCAGGAAGGTAGGCATTTCAGCACCGACAATTAGCTCTGCAATATAGGTAGGACCACCTGCCAGTGTATAGGCACCAGACAAGGCAGCTGCACCAACGGTTACCCAGATGATTGTGCCGGTTGATCTTACCGTTCTCATCATGCTGTCCCACAGGAGTCCGACGGAGGCTTCACCGCGGAACAATGCAATTAGAAAGACTGCCAGTGCACCCATGCCAGCTGCTTCGGTAATACCTGTAACACCACCGTAGATTGAACCCAGAACGATGCCGATTACCGTTAGCGGTGGCACAAGCCCTTTACCGTGTTTCCAGCCGCTCAATGATCGCTTCAGCCCGAACACTATGAGTATTAGTAGTAGTGCAATCACAATTGCACCGATCAGATAAGGAATGTGATAGTCCATCCCGAGGAAGAATAGATCATCATCTTCAGTCAGATTCTGGTTTCTACCCGTAGCGGTATATGCCCAGGCGCGCAGCAGTAAAAGTGCTGAAAGGCCAGCAGCGCATATGGCAACGAAGCCGCCGAACATTCTGGCTTTCTCTAAACCAACCGCTTCACCTTCAACAGGCTCTGGTAATGGCGCCAGAGATGGGTTAACCCGGGTGCGGACGATGATGTAGATAATAATAAAAGAGGCGAGCATAAAGCCCGGCAGGAAAGCACCGGTAAATAATGCCTTGATGGATGTCTCTGTAATCAAGCCGTAGATAATTAAAACAATCGACGGCGGTATCATTGTGCCGAGTGACCCGGATGCACAGATAGTACCGATGGCGAGGTTTTGGTTGTAACCCAAACGCAGCATTTGCGGCAGTGCAATTAGGCCAAGTAACACCACCTCGCCGCCTATAATGCCAGACATGGCTGCGAGCAGAACTGCCATAAGGGAAGTGACAATAGCTATTCCGCCGCGGGTTTTGTTAAGCCAGTAGTTGAGTGCTTCGTACATCGATTTAGCAATGCCTGAACGCTCAAGCAATGACGCCATAAAAATAAACAACGGAACCGAGATCAGTACATATTCGGTTAGCAGATCAAATATTTTTTGCGTGAGAATATACAGCGGCCCGGTGCCGGGTCGTCTGGTTAGAGTTCCCTCCCCGAAACTCATTGGATCAGTTATTAGTGCAGGTTCGAACTTCATCACCATGACCACCAGTGCCATGACTGCTGAAGCAAGCCCGAGGGGCATGCCGATTGCGAGCGCAAACACAAGACCCAGCACTACAACTATTGAGATAGTTGAAATATCCATCACGGACTCCCTCTTTGCGATTCATGGCCTACGCTGCGTTTAATGGCTGCGAGTTCATCTTCATCAAGATCGCCTGCAACCGTTTTGTCAGCAGGTTGGAGGTTCCAGTCAGCAAATAGATTAATCACGGCCTGTAGAGCGATAAGTACAACAACGATTAGTATCATGGGTTGGACTGTCGCTGGTATTGGCGGGTCGAACGCTGTGCCAAACATTTCCCACTTGTAGAACTTGGTTATAAAGACCTGCTTAAAGCTTCCAAAAACAAGGAAGAAAGCAAATATCAAAATTAACAGTACCGAGAGAATGTCGAACAGATGCTGCATCCAGCGAGGTACGATATCGTAGAGCAAAAAGATTCTGATATGACAGCGCTGCTGCATGGCGTAAAAGCCGGATAGTAGAAAAACGTATCCCGCTATCCATAGTGTCAGTTCGTTAGCCCATAGGGTCGGGGCTTCAAATGCGTAACGCATTAATACCTCGTAGAGCATAATGAGGGTAATGGCAACAACCAGCATCATTGTTATACGGCCGACGAATATTCCCACGCGGTCTATCGAGCGCCAGTGTTCAAATTCCATCGGTGCACAACGCACAGTCCGCATGCCGAAATAAAATAAAACAGGGAGTAGCAGCAGTGCGGCCCAGTCAATTGGATCAGCCAGTCCACCGAACAGCCCGGGTAGATCGGGTGTGACATCCTTGCGCTGGTGCAGATCGGTCATCTGCAGCACCAGACTCTCGTTTTCGGAAGGTATGAAATCGAGAATGTAGGCCGGAGTGTGCCAGATGGCCCATCCCGCACAAAAGATAAAGGCAAACGGTATCAGCCACTCCAGCAAGCTGCCGGATTTGTCTTGCATAATTTTCCCCATGTTCCAGCCGAGAATTATCGGGCATTGCGCAACATGTGTCTATTCGCGGGAGCGATAGCTTGCGCAACAGGCTATGATTTGTATTTTTTCTTAAGGCGGAAAAGCAACAGGCCCGGTGCCGGGCCTGTTGTTTGACTTATGTAGGTAACCGCTGGTTGCCTACTTCATTGCGCCCAGGTCTTTCAGGAAGTCCAGGTGGCTGTTGAGCAGTTCTTTCGCTTCAGGAGTTGTAGCGAATTTTACCCAGCCTGCCTGTACAGCATCGCGGTACTTACCCATTTCTTCAGGAGACCATTCGTACAGATTGACACCTTTAGCTCTGAGGTCTTTAGCAGTTTGCGCGTTCTTAACTTCGTTGATTGAAGTGTTTTTGAGCGCCAGTGCCTGCATGCCGACTTTCATGATTGCCTTGTGGTGATCAGGCATTTCGTCCCAGATGTCTTTGCGACAGGCCAGGTGATCCGCAGGCATAGAGTGGAAGCCCGGGTAGTTGGTGTGCTCTGCGATATCGTACAAACCAAGGCCGACGTTGTTGGTCAGGTTTGCTGCATCTGCGCCGTCAATAATGCCGGTTTCAAGAGCTGTAAAGATTTCGTTGAAATCCATCACGATAGGTGATGCGCCAAGCTCTTTGAAGATCTCGGTAATGATGCCCGGTGGTGAACGGAACTTCCAGTTTTTGAAATCTTCAACGCCGCGGATCGGCTTGGTTGATGACAGAGACTCGGGTCCCGGAATCCACCAGCCGACAAACTCCATGTCGTGTTCGTTGTAAAGCTTGTTCAGTTGCGCGTAGCCGTCGTTGTGAAGCAGCCAGGCCATTTGCTGGTACGGGTTCTGGTAACCACCGTTGAGATCTCCGGTGAACTGGAACGCCGGGTTCTTACCGGTCTGGTAGGCGCCACCGGTCATGTCGCAGTCAAGAATACCGGTTGCAGCCGCATCAAAAGTTTCAGCAGCTTTTACAACAGCACCCGAGTAGAACATTTCCACCTGGATTTCACCGTTAGACATTGCTGTGATGTCTTCGATGAACTCTGCAGCCATCTGGCCGGACAGAGTTTCAGGAGAGAAGTGAGTTTGAATACGAAGCTTGGTGTCTTCAGCGCTGACGGTACCTGCGGTGAATGCAAGTGCGAGGGCTGCGGTAACCAGCGATGGTTTGAGATTTTTGAGCATGAATCCTCCAAAATAAAAGAGTGGCGCAGAGTGGCAGTAAATGCGAATTCTGAGCGGTTTAACAGATGGGCGAGGGGGGCCTGCAGCCACGGTCTGAGTGCCACAATGAGACCACAGAGTGGGTAGAATGACAACCGATCGTCCCTGATAAATGGTGCAACCGGCATAGCGGATTAGCTAATCGCGACAGCAGACCGCTGTGTGGGTAAAGTTGTGTTGTCTTGTGAGTGAATTGCACGCGGCTTCTGGAGGAGATCAACCGGATGGCGGTAGAATAACCGGGTATGGATATTTATTCACCAGATAACGGCGGCTATTCCTCCGACTCGCGGCGATACCGTGGTTTCGATGTTCGTTCTGATGTACATCAGTGTCAATTGCGCCCTGCGAGACCAGTGCATCTGCGGTTGGGGAAGGCAGATACCGTCAGCATCACCAATATTGAAGGGCGATGCAGTGTCTGGTTGTTGCCGTTTGATGAATCCGGAAGCTGTAAAGCCAGGTCTCTTGGTTTACCTGCAACTGCCGCCATGCAACGTCCGGATTGCAATTTACCAGATGACATCAGTGGCTGGTTTGTTGCCAATGGTGGCCACCCGGAAGACATAAAAGGCTACCTTGTATTTGATAGCGAAGGTGAGGCCGGTGAGCAGTTTATTTTACAGTGCGGTGCGACTATTGATCTGTGGCTTGTTATCAACGAAGTTCCTGAAAATATTTTAAATGGTGGTGCAGGTGGTCAACTATTGGTTGAGGTGAAGCCAGCTGATACAACACATAAAATTCTTCCGGACCCCATTGGTACCGTTAGAGATGAATTTACTATCAGTCGGTCTACTGCTAAAGCCTATGAATTAAAAGCCGGTGAATATGTACAGATCATAGATGTGGAAGGTCGTCAGTGTTCCGATTTTATGGCAATGCGACACGGCATGCTCGATCAGGGGTTGGAGCGGTATATTGATTCCACCGTGACACGTTCAATGGTCGGAGGCGCATACCCCGGACCCGGCTTGTACGATAAGTTCTTTGATCAGGACATGAAGCCGCTAATAAGAGTTGCACGTGATACGGTTGGCCGACATGATACTTTTGCACTGGCCTGCACTGCGCGTGGTTATGAAGAGCGAGGCTTCTTTGGCCACATAAACTGTTCGGACAATATATCTTCTGAATATAAACCTTACGGTATTGCATCAAGACGTGCATGGCCTGCCATCAACTTCTTTTTTAACTCGTGGATTCATCCTGCTGACAATCGCATCCAGTCGGATGAGGCCTGGTCGCGCCCTGGCGACTATGTCGCGATGCAGGCACTGGATGATCTGGTGTGCGTCTCAACCGCATGCCCTGATGACGTGGATCCGATTAACGGCTGGAACCCGACAGATATCCATGTGCGAATTTATAAACCGGAACCTGCAATCAGCCATGCCGTTGCTTATCGTTCCGAACCCGATGCGGAGCCAATTTTGACAGAACAATCTGCTTTTCACTCCCGCACCAGCGCTTTAACCGAGAGCTATACCGCTGCCCGCGATGTCTGGCTGCCGTTGAGTTACGAGGCGACGCGTGCATCGGAGGAGTACACTGCCTGTCGCGAAGCCGTAACAATTCAGGATATGTCTTCGCTGCGTAAGTTCGACGTGCTTGGTCCGGATGCAGAAATGCTGCTTGATAAAGCACTGACTCGCAACATCAGTAAGCTTGCGTTGAATCGTGGTGTCTATGCGTTAATGTGCGATGAGTCTGGCAGCGTCATTGATGATGGTACTTTGTTTCGTCTTACACCTGACGCATTTCGTTGGTGCTGTGGCAGTGATGACAGTGCCGAGCAACTTAAAAAGCTCGCTGAAGCGTCCGGTATGAACGTCTGGATCAAATCACTGTTTTCTTCGCTGCCGAATCTGGCGATTCAGGGACCTAAAAGCCGTGAGCTGCTACAACAGCTGGTATTCACTCAGCCGCATCAGCCGTCAATTGAAACGATGAAATGGTTCGGTTCCACGGTTGCGAGGCTGCGCGACAGAAATGGTGTGCCTTTTCAGTTAACGCGTACAGGATATACGGGTGAGCTCGGTTACGAAATATTCTGCGCTGAATCCGATGCGGTAGAAATTTGGGATGCAGTGATGCAGGCGGGTGAAGAGTTTGCGATTACACCAATGGGTCTTGAAGCACTTGACACAATCCGTATAGAAGCAGGGTTGATGGCTGCCGGCGCTGAGTTTGGTCCTGACGTTGATGCCTATGAATCCGGCCTGGGTTTCGCGGTCGATTTAAAGAAACCAGATTTTGTCGGCAGAGAAGCGCTTGCCAGAAATCAGGAGTCCCCGCGGCGCGCGCTCGTTGGATTGCGGTTTCATGGCAATGAAGTGCCGGTGCACGGAGACGGTGTCTATGTAGATAAAAGGCAGGTCGGGGTTGTTACCAGTGCAGTTCGTTCTCCTGCTTTAGGTTGTGCCATTGCAATGGCGAGAGTATCGACTGAGTGGCTGGGCACCGAGCAAATAGAAGTTGGCAAGTTAGATGGTCATATGAAGCGACTGACAGCAACGTTTTGCGATGTGCCATTTGTTGACCCTCAGCGCGAACGTCCAAGAGTTTAGGCCTTTATCCTGCCGTAGTTTTACGTGACTGGATTGCCGACCTGTTTGCGTTTTGATCTGCGCATGCTCTGTGCGACTACAGTCGACTCGTCACCTAAACCTCTCGTTTTCCTAATGGGTACGAAATTCAGAGCCTGCACCTGAATTAATGATCGGTTGCTCACAGTTTAGTTTGTCTGGGGTTTACCGCGCATGATTCGAGTCGCTGATATGTTATTAGCTGTCGACAACTCTGCACGGACCCATTTGCCGGTCAGCGGGCAGGTATCGCAGTGAGAGATAAATCATATTTGTAGCTAAACCGCAATTGGAGTTGTTCTGCTCGATATTGTCTCCACCCGGAGATGATGTTGACTGGATTCAGTAGAGCTTATGATTCACAACCCCTCCCCAGATTTTCAGTTGCTCGATGAGGCGCTGTTAAACTGCACTGATGCACACTGCCTGTTCGACAACAATGGAAAGTTGTTGTCATGGTCGTACTCCTTTAGCGACGCATACCCGAAAGTTAAAGACCGATTTAAGCCAGGTTACACGTACGAGCAATTCGTGCGAGACCTCATGGAATATCGGGCGCTCAGAAATCTCAAGCCTGTGCCGGATATAGATGAATGGGTTAAAAAACAAATTGCACGGCTTGATGAAAATCCGGAATTTGTCCATCACCTTGAAGATGGAAGATACCTGAAGATAAGGTATGCCAGGCTGTCTAACGGATACTGGTTCTTTGTTGCAATAGATGTTACGACATCGGTATTGCAGCGTGAGGATCTTGAAAAAAGTGTAAAAAAACTGGAAAAGTTTGCACAAATATCCGCAGACTGGTTTTGGGAGCTCGACAGTGATCTGTGTTACATCTATTTCTCTGCAGAGACCAGCCCGATTGGTGAAGTATCTCGAGATGACCTTATCGGTAACTCCAGAATCGATCATATGCTGCAAAATGCAATTCTCAACTCACAGTGTTTTCAGCACAATGATGCACTTCTGGCACATGAAAAAGTTGAGTCAGTAATTAGCTGGGACAACGGCGAATCTAAAAAACACATACAAATGATTGCAGCACCACAGTTTGACGAGGAGGGCGAGTTTACCGGTTACGTGGGTTGTGCAAAAGATGTAACGACGGAATACGGATTGAAAAAACAATTAGAATTTCAAGCTGCCCATGATGAATTAACCGGGTTAATTAATCGCCGTGCTTTTGGCAATTTTCTTAATATTAGTTTGCAGAATCGTGCCGAGCGTGCGGTACAGAATGAAACCAGTGATGGTTTGCATCAGACACTGATATTCGTTGACCTTGACCAGTTTAAGATGGTAAACGATAACGCAGGTCATCAGGCGGGTGACCAGTTGTTAGTAGATGTGACTCGCATATTTAGTAAAGTGTATTGCGACCCCAATGATATTATCGCCCGACTAGGTGGCGATGAATTTGCAATTCTCAGTTCCTGCGATGAGGCGCAGGCAAAAGAACAGACTGAAAAACTTATCCGACTGATTGGTGAGTATCGCTTTAGTTGGGATGAACGCAAGTTTACTATCGGTGCAAGTGCGGGTATTGTTATTCTCGATGATTCAATATCAGATGACTCTGATGTGTTATCAAAAGCAGATACAGCGTGCTACTCCGCTAAAATATCCGGCCGTAATCAGGTGCATTTGTTTTCCCGACACAGTGCATTCGAGAGTTGTCAGAATGATGAAATTGGCAAGCTTGAACTCATTAATGATTCTCTGCTGCATGAGCGTATGAGTCTGGCATTGCAACCCATAGTCCCAATGGGGCAGGCTGAAAATCACACCAAGTTCGAAGTATTGTTGCGCCTGGAAGATGCAACGCGACAGATTGTGCCACCTGGTATCGTTATTCCGGTCGCCGAAAAATACGATCGTATGCAACATCTCGATCTATGGATAATAGAGCGTGCAATAGAAGCTATTAAGCAATTTTCAGAACTTGGTGAATCCGTTGCTTTGTCGGTTAATTTGTCAGGTAATACACTGAGTAATGAATCATGTCTCGATCAGATTGCGCGATTGGTGGAGCGTAATAAGGTAAAACCCAAAACGCTGTGCTTTGAGGTTACCGAGACTGCAACAATTAAAAGAATAGAAAAAGCCTGTGGTTTTATTGAACGCCTGAAGCAATTCGGTTGTGAGTTTTCACTTGACGACTTTGGCAGTGGCTTGTCATCTTTTTCTTATCTGCGTTCCCTGCCGGTCGACTACCTGAAAATTGATGGCTGTTTTGTTGCCGATATCCATGAAGATTTGTCTAATCGGGCAATAGTAACGTCGTTTAATATGCTTGCTCATGAGTTAGGTATGAAAACTGTTGCCGAGTACGTTGAGACTGAGGAAATAGCAGAGTTGTTGTCGGTAATGGGCATTGACTATTTGCAGGGATTTGGCGTTGGTGCGCCAAGAAGTCTTGATGAATGGCTGCAGTTTTACGCAGATTCGTACAGACAGACCGGCACCTGATTCCACAACATTGCCTTATAACCGCACCGGTTGTATGAACTAATCCTGTTACTTTTTCTGCAAACAGACAGAGCACCGTATCTGGGGTAAGAATAAAGCCTGTAATAGCTTTCGACCCGTGCGTTAACGTGGCACACTGAGATTACACGTAATCCGGTGCCACCATGAAAACATCCCGTGTTATTCACACAGTCAGTTGCCATGCAGCAGGTGAAGTTGGCGATGTCATTGTTGGCGGAGTAGCTGCCCCACCGGGTGATACGCTGTGGCAGCAATCCAGGTGGATCGCCACTGACAATAAGCTGCGCAACTTTATGCTTAATGAACCACGCGGCGGGGTGTTCAGGCATATAAATCTTTTAGTGCCACCGGTGAACCCGCAGGCGGATGCTGCATGGATAATCATGGAGCCTGCCGATACTCCGCCAATGTCCGGTTCGAATGCCATGTGTGTCGCTACGGTTTTACTTGAGACCGGAATTTTACCCATGCATGAACCAGAAACCTGCTTAACACTTGAAGCACCGGGTGGTTTGATTAAAGTCGTTGCAAGTTGCCGTGACGGTGAGGTTGAGAGGGTCAGTATCACTAACGTGCCGAGTTTTGTATCGCAACTCGATGCAGTTATTGAAGTTGAAGGTGTAGGAACGATTAAGGTCGACACGGCTTATGGTGGAGACAGCTTTGTTATTGTTAATGCTCAGGATTTGGGATTTTCAGTAACACCTGATGAAGCGCGTGCAATTGCTGAGACCGGAGTGTCTGTGGTTCGCGCTGCTAACGAGCAGTTGGGATTTATTCATCCGGAAAATCCTGACTGGTCGCACATTTCATTTTGTCAGATAGCAATGCCGCTGGTTGTTGAGAACGGGGTAAAGCAAGGCAGGAACGCAGTCGCAATTATGCCCGGTAAAATTGACAGATCTCCCTGCGGTACGGGTTGCTCTGCACGTTTGGCGGTACTCAGGGCGCGTGGCGAAGTAGGAGTCGATGAATCGTTTCGCGGGGTATCCATTATCGGATCGACTTTTGAATGTAGTATTGCTAAAGATACGGTCATAGGAAGCTTGCCAGCGATCATACCGCGTATTGCTGGCAGGGCATATATAACTGGCACGCACCAGCACATGTTGAGTCCTGCGGACCCGTGGCCGGAGGGTTATCGGATTAGCGATACATGGCCGCAAGTGTCAGCTGAGTAATTAGCGCTACCAGCTTTGCTGTCTCTACTCTGTGCATGCCTTCACAAATGTCGGCAAGACTACGTGCATGAAATTATCTGAATGCGACATTTTAAACCGATAATGGTTAGCTGGCTGAATGGGTTGATAGCTTCAGCATTGCGTTGTGAAATAGCTGTCTGAAATACGAATTTGTTCTCAATTTATGCTGTTTGACCTGATAGGATGCCAAAGGCACGCAGCTTTAAATTCGGACGTATTGCGGCAAACAAAGGTTTATAGCAATTTTCTATCTGCTTTTTGTTCTGCCCCTGTTTGTGGTTAACGAACGTAATTATGCTCGTCTCTGGATGTACACTTAATTAAGGTTACTGAAATCCAATCGACAAATGGCAGGAAATAATGCACGCTGGTAGGGTACAACCTGAAGAGGTGGCTGTGTTAGCAAATAACCACAATAACAATAGCATATCAGTACAAACTCTCACTTTCTCGAATCCGGTAAAAGCTCACTGGCGTGGGCGCTACCCACTGGTGCCGACGCTTGTCATAACACTGATCAGTTTTCGTCTGCTACTTGGATTCATTCAAAACAGTGTGCCCGCCGGATTTATAGATTTTTGGGTGGTGATGAGTGTTCTTGTGTTTTTCTGGCAAGCGGTTGGCACGTCGCGTTCGGCTGACAGATTCGTAAAATACACTGGCAACATACTGAGTGTTATGTGTGCGTACATTACGTTATTTGTTGCGGCAATGATGACCTTCATGCAGGCTGCTGATGCGATTGCATCGAAGCACGAGCCGGTAGCCTACTCAACAATATATGCAGACCAACTAAAGACTCGATCTCTGCCTGTCGTGAGTAAAGATGGCGTCATGCGGGTCGATGGCAACCTCGACTGGGAATTATTTAGCGCCTTCGAGCAGACCCTTGCTGACAACCCGGGTGTGAAGAGTGTGGTGCTGGGTAGTGCGGGTGGTTACGTATTTGTTGCTCGTGCCATGGCGCTGCAGATTCTCGAGCGCAGCCTCGATACGCATATAGCCACCCACTGCTATTCCGCTTGCACAGTGGCATTTCTGGCGGGTGAGCGTCGCACAATGGCAAATAGTGCAAAGCTCGGGTTTCATCAGTACAAACTGGAATCAGGTAATCAACCAGAACTCATTAGTGTTGCTGATGAGCTTGAGCGTGATCGACAGTTTTTTGTTGAACGTGGTTTGTCGGATGAATTTGTACAGCAGGTGTTTACTGCAGGGCACTCAGAACTCTGGATCCCTGACAGCGACCTGCTGGTAAAGTCAGGCGTTATCGTAAAATAGTTTTATCTGACCTGCACGGCATGAAGGTAATTATTGCGGGTGCGGGGTTGTGCGGTTTGGCAACTGCTCTGCGTTTGCATGAAGCTGGTATCGATGTAACAGTCCTTGAAGGCAATACAGTAGCAGGAGGACGTGTACAACCCGTATTGGGTGAGCAACAGGACCTGGGTCCGAGTTGGGTCTGGCCGTACGCACAACCAGCTGTAAGCAAATGGTTTGAAGTACTGGGAATAGCAACTTTTGCCCAGTTCGATGCAGGTGATGCGCTTATTGACCGTCATCCCGATGGCGATGCGCAACGTCAGTTTTTACCTGCACA
Source organism: uncultured Granulosicoccaceae bacterium (assembly GCA_964388065.1). GTDB lineage: Bacteria > Pseudomonadota > Gammaproteobacteria > Granulosicoccales > Granulosicoccaceae. Next base: position 6,196 of record CAYLZS010000422.1, on the reverse strand, counting down.
GCATGGCATTGCACGAGTTGCTGGCGGAACATCTGCAATTATTCAAAGCCTGCTTAACCAACTACCAGATACTGTTCGCTACCGGCACGCTGTGACGGCCTGTGCTTTTAGCAATTCAAAGTGCAGCGTTGAGGTATGTGTTGATGGTACTACACAGACTTTGCACTGCGATAAGTTAATCCTTGCACTTCCTCCCAGACTGGCAGCACCATTGATTTCAGCACCGGAAGAGGTTGCAGGTGTTATTAATACAATGAAAAAAACACCTACCTGGATGGCACAACATGCCAAAGTTGTTATTCGCTATGACAATGCATTCTGGCGCGACAACGAATTGTCCGGACGTGTGGCAAGCCAGATTGGGCCGCTGGTTGAGATACATGATCATTGCGGTCCGGATGGCACGCCTGCCGCACTGTTTGGTTTCGTCGGACTCACTGCTGAACAGCGGGCAAAGATAGGTGTTGATGCATTGTGTGATGCGGTACGTGCGCAGTTGCTGCGCTGTTTCGGACGCAACTCGCCTGTACCTCGTGCAATCGAAGTTAAAGACTGGGCGCTGGAAGAGCTGGTTAGTTCCGCAGCGGATCTGGCAGAACCCGCAAGACATCCTGCTGTGGTTAGTGATCTTGTACGACAGGCGTGGTTTGATGATCGCCTGTGGTTTGCGGGGTCAGAGACCGCTGCGACAAGCCCGGGTCTTATAGATGGCGCATTTGCACGCGCTGATCAGGTGGCTGATCAGGTGTCAGCAAGTATCAAAGCAGTGTCAGGGCAGTAGCGGAGTCGTCGGTCCGTTACCACTGTCGATAACCACCGGTATCGATGTGAAAACGTGAGTTGGCGTACAAGCCAAGGCCCAGATTGTACTCGCGCCCCAGACTGTGCCAGCGATTTTGCAAAATGCCGTGCAACTGTGATTTTTCGATATCGGCGACTGGTTTCAGGTCGAGTGCCGAGAAAGTTAAGTGGCGGCTTCTGCCGGCACCACCTGCAGCCAGGTTGTAGTGTGGTGTGCGAAACCCGGACAGCACGCGGACATCGCCAATGTAGGGGATCAGATCGTACTTTAGAAATACCAGCGTGCTGATCATGCTGTTCCAGTGCTCTCTGTCAGGCAGGGCATATTTAGGCAACTGATGCTTGCGCCAGTCAGAGCCTTGTTGCAATAGCTGCCATACCGGAACGATGGTGTGCACGTCATGAGATTGCAGGAAATAGACGAAGTCTTCGTAATCTGCATGAGCTTCGTTTTCATTTAAAAATCGTGCGAAGTCTGGCGGATACTCTTCCAGATTTTCCGGCGCCTGGGTGAGTATCCCGCATGAAGATACCAGCCAACTGAATATCAACACAGGAATCCATGTGGCGCGACGTGTACCTGCACCAGTGCCAGCAAGCCACTGCATAGCATCGGCAGGTGTTTTAACTACGAGGGAGATCATTTACGGGGAAATTTCTTATAGCTGAGTTTTTATTTTATTAGCTAGTGTAAATAGAAATGCTGAATTAAGTCTTAACTATGACATTAAAAAAATTTAATACTCTGCCATGTGGTTCCTCTGCTTCGTGTGGATCAGGCAACTTGCGAATCAGGTTCTTTTCAGAGACAGCGGGGACCACAAAAATAAAGAGCAAAAGTTCAAAGGCCGAAACCCATCTCTAATGACCAACTGTGATAATCAGTTCGGATTGTTAGTAACCGGCAGCCCGGGCTCGACTCATTGGCCCGGCACCAGGCGCAAGATTCTGCCACCGGTTTCTACAGCAACATAAATAGTACCGTCATTGCTTTGCTCTATTGCACGCACACGGCCGACGCCATCAAGCAGTATTTCTTTATGCGTTACCTTGCCATCAGATATTTCCAGACGTTGTATCTGCTGGAACTTAAGCGAACCAACCAGAATATTGTTCTTCCAGCCCGGGTAGTTGTCTCCCAGAACGAACGACATACCACACGGTGCAATAGAGGGAACCCAGTAGGTGATCGGTGATACGAAGTCCGGTCGCGTGACGATGTCAGTTATTTTTGTGCCGCTGTAGTTAACACCGTAAGTGGCGGTGGGCCAGCCGTAGTTCTGGCCCTTCAATATGAGATTTAATTCATCACCTCCCCGAGGACCGTGTTCATGTGCCCATATTTCACCGGTCTCCGGATGTTGCTCCATACCCTGTGGATTGCGATGACCCCATGACCAGATCTCGGGTTTTGCATCTACCGTATTCAGGTAGGGGTTGTCGGTGGGAATACTGCCGTCATCGTTTAGCCGGATAATTTTGCCACGATAATTAGTTAGTGACTGTGTCTCGTCCCGGCCACCGCGATCACCGATGCTCAGATACACACGGTTGCCGGCATCAAAGGTGATCCTGCTGCCATAGTGCACGCCGGCTGAATAATTTGGCAGAGCTTTAAACAGAAGCTGTTGTTCGACCAGTTTGTGGTTTGCAAGCTTTGCACGCATCAGTGCAGTATTGGCACCACGCCCCGGTTCGCCACGGGTTTTTGGCGATGAGTAGGAGAGATAGATCCAGCCGTTGTTTTTGTAGTCGGGGTGTATTGCCACATCGAGTAACCCGCCCTGGCGACTGCTCTCGACAGCTGGTGCGCCCTGAATGGGATCCGGATGCAGATTGCCGTTTGCGTCGAGCAGTCGCAGCGTACCGGTGCGCTCGGTGATCAGCATTCCGCCATCTGGCAGGGCGGCCATGCCCCACGGTATGCTGAGACCCTGGGCTATTGTCTCGACGGTAAAGTTCTGCTTTTCGGAGGTGATTTTTTCACTGTTTGCTGACGCGTTGAATGCGAACAGGCTTATTGCTAAACCCTGCGCCAGGCGGCGTGCGGTGAGACCGGCTAATTTATTTGTGCGTATCATTTGAGTTATTCCTCGACAGGCCTTAGTTTAACTATCTGCCGGGTTGCATCGCAATGGTTGATTCGCATGCACGAGTGGCTGGTTCTGCAATAACTCCCTGCGCAAAAACATACAGGGTAGAGCTACAAAGGCGTACAACGATGTTATCGAAACGTAGAATTCTCAACCTGAATCGTGATTGCTATTGTTTTCCGATTGATCGCGAAGCGATTACCCAGAGTATCCGACAATCCGTACCTGAAGTTATTGCACTGGATGGAATGCGCGCCAATTTATTTGCCGGAACAGGGATATTGGTCGACAGTACAGATGTAGAGGCAATGCTCGGTGTGATTGACGCAATAGAAACACTGACAAATTCGGAACAATACCGGGCAGATAAAATGAATTTAAACCCCGGACTTGCTCCATGGCAGAGCGTGACGGGTACTGGCATGATCATGGGCTACGATTTTCATATCGATGCTAATGGTCCGGAGTTAATTGAAGTCAATACCAATGCCGGCGGTGCGTTTATAGTAAACGAAGTATTGTCAGCGACTAATCAGATCTATCCGCCATGTTGTGGCTTTGCTTCACTGGAATTAAAGCGTCACCTATTGCCAGAGTTGTTATCGCTTGAATCTGAGAGTGTTGGCAGGCAAGGTATGTCGGTATCTGCAGCAATAGTCGACTCTGGCCCGACAGATCAATATCTCTACCCGGATATGCAGATTGCAAAAAACTACTTTGAATCAACTGGCATTAAAACCGTTATCACCGATATAGCAGATTTAACGTTTGATAGCGGGGTTCTGCATAGTCACGGTGAACCCATAGATATAGTGTACAACCGGAGTACAGATTTCTCTCTGCAGACTGAAGCCAGTGCCGCGCTTCGTGATGCCGCACTTGCCGGTGCCGCGATAGTAGCACCCAACCCACTGCATCATGCACTGTATGCTGACAAAGCAAATTTTATTGAATATACCGATGAAATTACGCTTAAAAAGTACGGTTTGTCTGAGACTCAACGGCACTGTCTGAAAGCTCATGTGCCACCTACCGTGTTATTGAATTCAGATAACGCTGTAGAATTGTATGAGCGGCGAAAACAGCTGTTTTTTAAACCGGTTGACGGTTATGGCAGCAAGGCGGTTTATCGCGGAGATAAAATAACCAGTCGTGTGTGGAAGCAGATCCTTCATGACACAGAGCAGGGCCGTGGCTATATTGCACAAAGCAATGTGCCACCGTCTTTGCGCGCTGTGGGATCTGTCGCTGAGCGTAAGCAGCTTAAGTATGACGTCAGAATCTTCACAACCGGTGGTGTTCCATTGATATCAGCTGCAAGGATATATCAGGGGCAGACAACAAATTTTAGAACTGTGGGTGGTGGGTTTGCCCCTGTGTATTCATGGTCTGAGGACGAAACAGACGTTGCCTCAAGCGAATGCTATCTAAAATCGAACGCTACCTGAGTTATTCAACATACGCTGGCTTTAGCGGCAATAAGCAAAGGAAAAAAGATGAGTAAACCTATTAGCCGTTTCCCTGTGCCCGATATTAATCAGTTGCCGGATGACATGAAGGAACGCATTCTGGCGGTGCAGGAAAAGGCCGGCTTTGTTCCCAACGTATTTTTAGCGCTTGCCCATCGGCCGGATGAGTTTCGTGCCTTTTTTGCCTACCATGATGCATTGATGGAGAAAGAGGGCGGGCTCAGTTTAGCTGAGCGCGAAATGATTGTAGTGGCAACGTCCGGTCAAAACAGCTGCCTGTACTGTGTAATAGCGCATGGTGCAGTTTTGCGTATAAGAGCTAAAAATCCGTTAATTGCAGATCAGGTTGCGGTCAATTATCGAAAGGCGGACATCAACCCACGTGAAAGAGCCATGCTCGATTTTGCGATGAAAGTTTGTGAGAGTGGAGCTGAGGTTGACGAAAGTGACTATGAAGCTTTACATCAACACGGTTTTTCCGATGAAGATATCTGGGATATCGGCGCGATTACCGGCTTTTTCGGATTGTCTAACCGTATGGTCAATGTGATCGGTATGCGCCCGAATGACGAGTTCTATACGATGGGTCGTTGACTTTTATCTCTTTTGGGAAAACTGTCTCTAAATTAGACGCAGATCTGTAAAATACACATAGTGTAGTTTCTAAAAATTGTCTAAGATGCAGCTACCGGTCTGAACATTTCCGTTCACCGAGCAGCGGAGAAATGGCAATTGAATATATTGATTCTGGGCGCGTCGTACGGGTCTTTGCTATCTACCAAGCTATTGATGGCAGGCCATAATGTATCACTGGTTTGTCTGCCCGAAGAAGCTGAACTGATCAATGCATCGGGTACTGAGGTACGACTCAAACTTCGCAACGAAAGTGAGCATCGATCGATCCGCTCGACTGACCTTGCGGGTAATCTGGATGCAGTAACACCAGACCACGCAGATATCTCGCGCTACGACATGATCGGGCTTGCCATGCAGGAGCCTCAATATGCCGCACCCGAAATAAAAAATCTGCTGACTCAAATTGCTCAGGCCGGTCTGCCATGCCTTTCCATTATGAATATGCCACCGCTGGCGTATCTGAAAAGGATTCCTTCACTGGCACCGTTAAATCTGGAAGGCTGCTATCGCGATGCATCAGTCTGGCATCACTTTGATCCTGCCAACGTCACCTTGTGCAGTCCCGACCCGCAGGCCTTCAGGCCACCGGAAGAGCAACTGAATGTTTTACATGTCGGTCTGCCAACTAACTTTAAAGCGGCACGTTTTGAAAAAGTAGAGCATCAGGCAATACTGAATACTCTCTGTCAGGATATCGCAGGGGTCAGGCTCGATGACCAGGATGTACCGGTAAAGCTTCGTGTGTTTGATAGTTTATTTGTGCCGATGGCTAAGTGGTCCATGTTGTTAACCGGGAACTATCGGGCCGTTACGAAGAATGGCGTCCAGTCAATTCGTGATGCCGTTCATGGTGATAAGAACGTCTCGGCGGAGATATACTCTTATGTTGATGCACTGGTCCAGAAAATCGGTGGTGATATTACTGACGCTGTGCCTTTTGAAAAATATGCGAAGGCCGCTGAAAGTTTGTTGAAACCGTCTTCAGCTGCGCGAGCTATAGATGCGGGCGCAGTAAATATTGAACGCGTTGACAGATTGGTACAGACAATAGGCCGTGAGTTTGGGTTAGAGCACCCGATGGTCGATCAGATTGTCGAAACCGTAGATGCCAGGCTGCGCACAAATAGTGAAAAAGCGGCATCCGAGCCTGCGTAGTAAAGCAATGATTCAATGCGCCACCGGTTGGCGCATTGTTTG
>CAYLZS010000421.1:0-17159 GCA_964388065.1 uncultured Granulosicoccaceae bacterium | reverse complement strand
GTATTCAATCGCCTGTGTGATGTATTTACTCCTTGGTTATGGACTGATGTACGGTGGTGGTTACTTACTTGCCGGAATAGAAAACGACGGTGCAGAAAAATCAGCTGACCTGGTAGCAACGGTACTTGCAGAGTCGGCATCAGCAGGCTTTGACGGTGACTCTGTCTATTCTGATGCGTCTGACTTCTTCTTTCAGGTAGTTTTTGTTGCAACCGCCATGTCTATTGTGTCCGGCGCGGTCGCGGAACGCATGAAGCTCTGGGCTTTCTTGTTGTTTACCGTTGTTATGACCGGAGTTATATATCCACTTGAAGGTAGCTGGACGTGGGGCAGCAAGCCGGTATTTGGAATGTTCGAACTTTCAGTTGACGGCGTCGGTTTCTCTGACTTTGCAGGTTCAGGTATCGTCCACCTTGCCGGCGCTACCGCAGCACTTGCGGGCGTTCTGTTACTTGGAGCGCGAAAAGGCAAATACGGCCCCAACGGTCAAATTTATGCAATTCCCGGTGCTAACTTACCTTTGGCAACACTCGGCACGTTTATTCTGTGGATGGGCTGGTTCGGCTTTAACGGCGGTTCGGTACTGAAGCTGGGTGATATTGCCAATGCCAACGCGGTAGCAGTAGTATTTCTCAACACCAATGCTGCAGCAGCAGCTGGTTCGGTTGCCGCACTGGTTGTAGCAAGACTTATGTTTGGCAAGGCGGATCTGACCATGGCACTCAACGGTGCACTGGCAGGACTGGTTGCCATCACCGCAGAGCCTTCAACACCAACTCCGGCAATGGCCTCTTTGTTTGGTGCAGTTGCCGGTGTAATCGTTGTTTATTCGATCATTGCACTTGAAAAATTCCGAATTGACGACCCGGTTGGAGCCATCTCCGTGCACGGCGTGATTGGTATCTTTGGACTGATGATTGTACCTCTTACCAATACCGATGCCTCGTTTGCAGCACAGGCACTCGGAGGCGCGGTGATCTTTGCCTGGGTGTTTGTTGCATCAATTGTAGTATGGCTTCTGATTAAGCTGATCTTCGGTATCAGAATCTCCGAGGAAGAAGAATACGAGGGTGCAGATGTTAGTGAATGCGGGATGGAAGCTTATCCTGAGTTTACTAAATAAATTAATTACACCTTTTCAGTATCGGCAGTATTAAATTTGAAGCACGAAAAAACCCGCCCGACATCAGTCGGGCGGGTTTTCTTTTTTACCACATCAGATTCCAGTAACAGTTACTTGCGACTCACACCCTGTATAACAATAGTTTCAACTGGCACATCTTTTGGAAACCGGCCAGCGGAACCGGTTTGCGCCGCGGCCATTTTATCCACGACGTCATGTCCCGCCACTACCTGACCAAAAACCGCATAGCCAAAACCTGCAGCACTTGTATCGCGGTGATCAAGAAAACCATTATCGACCACATTGATAAAAAACTGTGAGGTGGCAGAATTCACAACACCCGTGCGCGCCATTGCAATACTGTATTTAACGTTCTTGAGTCCGTTGGCTGCTTCGTTTTCTATTGGATCCTGAGTGGCCTTCTGCTGCATTGACTGATCAAAGCCACCACCCTGCACCATGAAACCTGAAATAACCCGATGAAATATCGTGCCTTCATAATGACCGCTATCAGCATAGGCAAGAAAATTCGCAACGCTCAGCGGTGCTTTTTCGTCATCAAGTAACAGCTCGATATCACCCAGGTTGGTGCTTAGTACGACACCGACACCAGTGGTTGTTGTTGCCGTTTGAGCAACAGCCGGTGCGCTTGTGGCAGCGGAAGCTGCATTATCCTTAGCCTCAGGCGCGCGGTCAGGTGTTTCATTACCGCAGGCAACAACCACCGTCAGCAACATGCTGAGCACCAGGCCGGAACCAATTTTTCTTATATTTCGCATGTAAACCGCCTCTTTTTTTAACAGAAAATTATGCAGATAATACCAGTGTACTCCAGACAGCAGGGTCAGGCTCTGCTGGTAATAGCGTCGGATCGACGCTATCGTCTGGTTCACTGTGACCTCCAAACACCAGGCATTCGACACTGCAGTCATCGAACAGTGCCCGGTCACCCACATTGAAAATATTACCCATGAGCCAATCCCAGCTGGTGCGTGCCGCACCGGTCATATTCCTTTTGCTCTGGTCCGGTGGATTTACCGTAGCCAAAATCGGCATTCACGACGCTGATCCGTTAACGCTCCTATCACTGCGTTATTTTTGTGTCTTGTTGCTGTTGCTGCCATTCCTGATGGTGGTAAAACCCGCTCTGCCTGCCAGCCGCAACCAGTGGGTACATCTGGTAATCGTGGGCTTTCTGATTCAGGTTGTCTACTTCGGTACAGCCTGGTGGGCTTTTTCATTGGGAGGCTCAGCAGGTGCTGTTGCTTTAATCACATCTTTGCAACCGATCCTGGTCGCACTGGTGATGCCGAAACTCTCGCAAGAGAGAGTCTCAGGCATCAAATGGCTGGGACTGCTGTTAGGACTCAGCGGTACCACGCTGGTCATTGTTGGCAATAGCGCAGTACAGGCAGTCACAACCGAAGTGGCAGTGTTTTCATGCGCTGCACTGATTGCAATCACAGTCGCTACAATCCTCGAAAAACAATACGGTAATGAACACCATCCACTCACCAGCAATACCGTTCAGTATGTTGTGGGCTTCCTGTGTACTTTGCCACTGGCAATGTTACTGGAGCCGATGAATATCGACATAACACTGCCATTTTTGCTGGCGCTGGCTTACCTGGTCATCTGCAATTCAATACTTGCGATCAGCCTGTTGCTAATGATGATCAGGCGTGGTGAAGCCACAAAGGTATCGGCACTGTTTTTTCTGGTACCACCGGTATCGGCTGTTATTGCGTGGCTGGTACTTAATGAAAAGATGACTACTATGGCATGGGTCGGAATGGCAGTGGCTGCCAGTGGTGTCTGGCTGGTGACCAGACGGGCTCGTTAATATGAACAACAATGGTGTGTAAATTAAAGCAGATTAAAACTACTGTAGCTTATAAATCACGGCCGCTCGTAAACTACGGCAACTGGTAAACTACGGCAGCTTGTAAACTACGGTAATGGGCACACTGTTCCAGCCGGCAAACAAAAAGAAAAGAGGGTGCCGTTACCGGTATTCTCAACCTGCAGTGTATCACCATGCAACGCGACAATCCGCTGCGCAATAGCGAGACCAAGCCCTGCGTTGCCGCTTTCGTTGTGTTCGTTGTCAGCACGATGGAACCGTTTAAATATTTTGTTTAGTTCTTCGGGCGCAATGCCAGGGCCATTATCTTCAACCCGCAATTTTACCTTATTGTTCTCTTCGTCTGGTTCAACACTAACCACTACTTTGCCGCCATTAGGCGTGTACTGAATAGCATTTACCAGCAAATTACTAATAGCCCGGTCAATCAATGCAAGATCACCTGTGACAAAAATAATTTTATCAACACCGTTGCATTCAAGCGTGATATTTTTTTTCTCAGCCTCAGGTATACAACCCTGATGTACGTCACCAATCACTTCGGTCAAACTCACTGCTTCCATTTCGAGTGTCTCAGCACGGTCTTCGAGCTTGGCCAGTTCGAAAAGATCGCTTATCAGCGCTTTCAGACGATTACTGTGTTTGAGCGCGATACCAAGATACTGCGCTCTCTGCTCTTCATCGAGGCTATCGTTCTTGTGCAACACCATTTCCAGATAACCCTGAGTAGCAGTCAGCGGCGTGCGAAGATCGTGAGAAATATTAGCAATAAAGGACCGTCTGTTTTTATCCTGCGCTTCAAGCAAATGTATTTGATCGACAATTCGGTTTGCCATCTCACTGTAACTTGCCCCAAGTTTTGAAATTTCATCATCAGAGTTGTCTTCTGATAAATCTTTGTAGCTGGTTGTGTTGCGAAACCCGGAATTTCTAAACGCCTCAATCTCTGTACTCAACACTCGCAATCGCGACGTGATACGCCTGAATATATACAAGCCACTCGGCAGTGAAACCAGTAAGCTACCCAGTAAAGCTGATATTCCTATTGTAGATATAAGTTTGCGAGGACCACTGTCACTCTCCTCACCCGGTGCACTGAGCGTTATATATAAGTACCCGGCCAATTTATCTCTGACGTTAATTTCAGCCGCAGAGAAAGTAACCAGGGAATTTTCTGCCAGCGGATCTTCAGCAAACAGTGGAAGTTTTCTGTCTGGTTCTAAAAAGGGGTGCAACAATTCAACGCTCACCTTTTCACGCAGCAACGAAGCATCTTCAACGGAACTCGACAAAATCATACCATCGGCATCGAGAATGTAGAGCTGCACATCAGGATTGACGGTCGCCATCGTACGAAACAAGCGCTCAATAAAATTACCATCTATCTCACCACTTACCGTCTGAGTAATTTCGATAGACAAATTCGCTGCAATATCTGCATTCTCTCGCTGAACGTCAGCGATAATATTCGAGCGGGTTAAATAATATGCAATTGCTGAATAGACGATCGCTGTCAAAAACAATAAAACGATCAATGTCAACGCAAGCTTGGCGTAGAGTGATTTAATCAAAACAACCGCCAGTACAACAAGGTTTCATTGATGCAGTCATCGGACTAGTGACTTTAGAGGCAAGGAGAATACTTCTGCAATGGCCAATTCGCAAAGTCACTCAGTTGCAAATTCATAGCCGACACCCCAGCGGGTGAGAATGTATTCAGGCTCCGCTGCATTCTTTTCTATTTTGGTACGCAAGCGGTTGATGTGCGAGTTAACGGTATGGTGATAGCCCTCGTATTGATAGCCCCACACCTTGTCGAGCAAATCCATTCTGGAAAAAACTTTTCCGGGATTGGTAATGAAGTGAAGCAACAAATCATATTCTTTTGGAGTCAGTTCTACTTCACTGTCGCCAATGTAAACACGCCGGCTGTCTGTCTGGAGTTTAAGGTCCTTGAATTCCAGCTCCTCGGTCGACGATGAGCTGGTGCCCGAGCCCTGCTCTTCAGACACATTGACTCGACGCAGCATTGCCTTAACACGCGCCAGTAACTCCATCATGCTGAAAGGCTTGGTGATATAGTCGTCCGCTCCGAGCTCGAGGCCCAGAACACGATCCATCTCGGAAACTTTAGCGGTCAGCATCATTATTGGAATATGCCGGTTCACAGATCGGACAGTTCGGCAAATCTCAAGCCCGTCGACTTCCGGCAACATAACATCCAGCAGCAACATATCGAACGCCTCGTTAGTTGCAACTTCAAGCGCTTCGCGGCCATTGGCAATCCACCGGCATTCAACGTCAATATCCTGCAGTTGAAGCAATACCAGCTGCGCGAGATCCGGGTCGTCCTCGACTAAAAGAACTTTCCTCATGGAAGTAGCCTGCCCTGTGAATGAACGGTTAAATGGAAGAAGCGATTGAGACGCTGATGAGCTTTAATTCTACACTGAGACACACCTGATAATCCAAGGTTCCTAATTCAAGTTTAAGGCGCTTGAAAACCTGTAGTTAAACGCGACACAGACCATATATACTGCCCAACTGCGGACGTTCCGGGCCTCAAGCAAGATCTCAAATGCCACTAAATACCATTGTCGTTGAAAATGCGACTCAGAACAATTTAAAAAACCTCGACATCAAAATACCGCACGGCGAGCTGGTAGTGATCACCGGTGTCAGCGGCTCAGGCAAATCTTCACTGGCTTTCGACACCATTTACGCTGAAGGCCAACGGCGTTACGTCGAGACATTCTCACCCTACGCACGGCAATTTCTCGATCGCATGGACAAGCCCAAAGTCGATCGGATTGACGGAATACCTCCGGCAATTGCGATTGACCAAACCAACCCGGTCAGAACTTCGCGTTCAACAGTTGGCACAATGACCGAGCTCAACGATCATCTCAAACTACTTTTTGCCAGAGCTTCTAACCTGCACTGCCCTGACTGCGGTAGAAAAGTTGAACGTGACACCGCAGATCAAATTGCTGCTGAGCGATTGTCAGCTATCAAAAGCTCCGGCAAGAAATCTTTAAAAGCACAAATGGCAATGGTGACGTTTACCGTCAAGGTGCCAAAAAATTTTACTGCGGAGGAAATTGAAACCTGGCTACAAAGACAAGGCTATACAAAAATTCACAAGCAGCGCAAAGATTCGATCGAGGTTATACAGGATCGCTTTCGACTCACGCAGGATAATAAAGGCCGTATAACCGAAGCACTGGAAGCATCGTTTAAGCATGGCCGTGGCAAAGCCACCTGGTATCCACTGGATGCCGACCGAAAAGCTGGCAAGGCTGAACAGTTCTCAGCAGATTTTATTTGTGCACATTGCGATAAGCATTTTAGAGAACCAACCCCAAGCTTGTTTTCTTTTAACTCACCTCTGGGTGCATGTGATGCTTGTCGTGGCTTCGGCCGCACCATGGGAATTGATTACAACCTGGTAGTACCCAATGAATCATTAACACTTGCAGGTGGAGCAATCAAACCATGGCAAACCAAAACAAATGCAATCTGCCAGAAGGACCTGCTTAAATTTGCTAAAAAACACAGCATTCCCACAGACACTCCCTGGAAAAAACTCACTGCCAAACAAAAAAAATGGGTCCTCGAAGGTGTGGGAGACTGGGATGGAAAACACTGGTATGGCGTCAGTAGATTTTTCGACTGGCTGGAAACCCGCAGTTATAAAATGCACGTCCGGGTACTGCTTTCAAAGTACCGATCCTACACACCCTGCACCACCTGTGATGGTGCACGATTAAAACCTGAAGCCCTGTGGTGGCGATTGGGCACCAGCAAAAATGCATCTGCAGTGCTCAAGCCTGAAAACCGGTTCATACCTACGGGCAACACGCTAACGCAGACCAAATTAAACAAACTACCCGGACTACTGCTGCACGACATAATGCAACTGCCACTGTGCGACTGCATAAGCTTTTTCGACTCGTTACAGCTGCCGGCACCGCTCGATGAAGCCACCAGAATGCTAATGGATGAAATAAAGTCCCGAGTAAAATACCTCAATGATGTGGGTTTAGGCTATCTGACACTCGATAGACAATCCCGCACCTTGAGCGGCGGTGAAGTACAGCGAATTAATCTAACCACCGCGCTCGGCACATCATTAGTCAATACGCTTTTTGTATTGGATGAACCGAGTATCGGTTTGCACCCGAGAGACATAGACCGGGTTATTGGCGTTCTCAAAAGATTGCGTGACTCCGGAAATTCCTTACTTGTTGTTGAACACGACCCGCAAATTATTCTCGCCGCCGACAAGGTAATTGATATGGGTCCGGGTCCCGGCAGCCACGGAGGTGAGATTTCATTTTTTGGCAACACAAAAAAACTGGCTACAACAAAAAAATCACTGACCGCCGCCTACCTTAATCGCAAGAAAAATCTTGATCGTAGAAAAACCAATGATAAAGCAGCGCAAAGCATCACTCTCAAAGGTGCAGCGGCGCACAACCTTAAAGCCATTGATGTGGAGTTTCCACTAAACCGATTAGTCTGCATATCTGGTGTTAGCGGCTCTGGAAAATCCACACTGATTCAGGACACGCTATACCGCGCTCTGTGTCGCCTAAAGGGGAAACCAACAGAACTCGCGGGTGAACACAAGTCGATCACAGGCCATCAGCATATCGATGAAGTCGTAATGGTCGACCAATCACCAATTGGCAAATCAGCGCGCTCGAACCCAGTCAGTTACACCGGAGCATTTGACGGCATTCGCAAACTATTTGCAGAAGATCCGGAAGCCAGGCGACGCGGCTATACCGCAAGCAGCTTCAGCTTTAACTCAGGCATGCGCTGCCCGACCTGTTCAGGAAACGGCTTCGAACATGTGGAGATGCAGTTTCTGAGTGATGTCTATCTGCGTTGCCATGCGTGTAACGGCAGTCGCTATCGCGAAGAAGTTCTGGATATCAAGCTGGTGCACCCGAAAACAGGTTATGCAATTAGTATTTCAGACACACTGGAGATGACTGTAGACGATGCGGTAGATTTTTTTGCAGACTACAAGGATGTACTCAAAGCATTGAGCCCATTGATCGATGTTGGCCTGGGCTATTTGACTCTTGGCCAGCCGGTACCTACGTTAAGCGGTGGTGAAGCACAAAGACTGAAACTCGCAGCGCATCTTGCCAAGGCGAAGAAGTCAGCCAAATCAAATGAAGAGAAAAAACTGTTCCTCTTTGACGAACCGACAACCGGGCTACACTTTGATGATATTAAAAAACTGTTGTTTGCATTTGAGCAACTGCTGCATGAAGGGCATTCACTGATTGTTGTCGAACACAACCTTGACGTCATCAGCAACGCAGACTGGATAATTGATCTCGGCCCTGAAGGTGGTGATGCAGGCGGATCTGTCATCGCCGTTGGCACACAGAAAAAAATCAAATCACTTAAAAAGAGTCACACTGGCAAATCCTTAATCGAGTACGAAAACGCGATAGATGAGTTCAGTCGAGTAAAGCCCGATGCTGCAACAGTAGACGAATCGTCAGCAATTTATACCGGTGACGACATCAGTGTGGTCAATGCCCGGGAGCACAACCTTAAAAAAATTGATGTACAGATACCACGCGACAAGTACACCGTGATCACAGGGCTCAGTGGCAGCGGCAAAAGCACTCTCGCTTTTGATATTCTTTTTAATGAGGGACAACGCAGATACCTGGAATCACTCAATGCCTATGCCCGGCAGTTTGTCCAGCCTGCCTCGAGACCGGATGTTGACGCCATTCTGGGAATTCCTCCTACGGTAGCTATTGAGCAACGCACAAGTCGCGGCGGCCGCAAGAGTACAGTCGCCACAATGACAGAGCTCTATCACTTTATGCGGCTGTTGTATGTAAAGCTCGGCACACAACACTGCCCCGATTGCGAAAAACCCATTGATGCACAAACACTCGAGGGCATACAGGATCAAATAAACAAAAAGTTCAAAGGCAAAAAAATTGTAGTGCTTGCACCGTTAATTGTATCGCGCAAGGGCTACTATACCGATCTTGCCAGGTGGGCCGGCAATCGCGGCTTTGACGAGCTGCGGGTTGATGGAAAACTTACACCGGTTGACCCATGGCCACGGCTCGATCGCTTTAAAGAGCATGATATTGATCTGCCAGTAGGTGAAATTACCATCAATGCCCGCTCTGAGATTAAAATCACCGAACTGTTGCAACGAGCCCTGGACTATGGAAAAGGCGTTCTTAAAGTAACTGCTGCAGGTGGAACAAAAGATACTTTGTTTTCGATCAAACGTGCCTGCACCAGTTGTGGCACAAGCTTTCCCGAGCTCGACCCACGACTCTTTTCCTACAACTCCAAACACGGTTGGTGCGAAGACTGCTTTGGTACCGGTATATACAGTAGCGAATTCGACGAAGAACAAACCGGCGAAGAGAACTATTGGCTGCAGGAGAACGATGAAGATCTTGTCTGTGAATCCTGCAACGGCCTCAGACTCAATCCCGTTGCCCTGTCAGTTAAATACCAGAAAAAGAATATTGCCCAGCTCAATGCAATGTCGATAAAAGAATCCGGTAGTTGGTTTGGCAAGCTTAAGCTCAAAGGGCGAGACATGGAAATTGCCACTGACATACTGGTTGAAATCAATTCCCGCCTGCAGTTTTTGAATCAGGTGGGATTGTCTTATTTAACTCTGGACCGCGGCGCACCCACACTCAGTGGCGGAGAGGCACAACGCATAAGACTGGCTTCGCAGCTCGGATCAAACTTACAGGGTGTCTGTTACATACTGGATGAGCCTACTATAGGGCTGCACTCACGCGATAACCAAATGCTGCTCGATACACTCGAAGATCTGGGCTCCAAAGGTAATACTATCGTTGTGGTAGAGCACGATGAAGACACCATCAGACGCGCTGACCATATTATAGATCTCGGTCCCGGAGCGGGAATTGAGGGTGGTGAGGTCGTGGCGCGCGGCACATTGAAACAACTTATTAAAGATCCGAACTCAGTAACAGGACGAGCACTGGCGAAACCGAAGTCGCACCCCTACTTCCCGACACGTAAAAAAGATACTGGTGCCATCAGCATTAAAAGCGCGACACTTCATAATCTCAAAAAAGTTGATGTCACGATCCCGCTGAGCAAACTGGTTTCAGTCACCGGTGTTTCAGGCAGTGGTAAAAGCACACTGGTGCGATCGGTACTCGCCGACAACCTCAGGTCTCTGTTGAGCCGCGAGAACAAAAAGAAAAAAATAAAAATAGCCGGTGCTCAAAGCATCAGTGGCTGGCAGACGGTCTCCAGAGTACTGGAAGTGGATCAAACACCTATTGGCAAAACACCACGCTCCTGTCCCGCCACTTATATTGGTTTCTGGGATAACATCAGGCGCATATTTGCCGACGCCACCGAAGCACGAGTACGCGGTTATTCCGCCAGTCGCTTTTCATTCAATGTTGCAGAAGGCCGCTGTGCAAGTTGTGACGGTCAGGGCATGACCAAAATAGAAATGAGTTTCCTGCCAGATGTAAAAGTACCGTGCGAAGTATGCCGCGGAGCACGCTTTAATTCAGAGACTCTAAGCGTGCTCTATAAGGGCAAATCTATTGGCGATGTACTACAGATGAGCATCGATGAAGCGGTTGAGTTTTTCAGTGCACATAAAAACGTCGCTCACCCGTTGCAACTGTTAAAGGATGTTGGTCTCGGGTATCTGACACTCGGTCAGCAGAGCCCGACACTCTCAGGCGGTGAAGCACAACGTATAAAACTGGTATCCGAACTGGCTAAAGCCGGCACTGGCAAAGAAGACAGACGTGGCAGAAAGCTGGCCCATACACTGTACGTACTGGATGAGCCAACCGTCGGGTTGCACATGGCCGATGTCGACAAACTCATTAGTGTATTGCACCAGCTTGTGGAATCCGGCAACAGTGTTATTGTCATAGAGCACAACCTTGAACTCATGGCTAACTCAGACTGGGTAATTGATCTCGGGCCTGAAGGCGGTGACGGTGGCGGGCGAATTATTGCTCAGGGGGTTCCAGGTAAAGTCGCTAAATCAAAAAAATCACACACCGCACCCTTTCTTGAAAAGCTGCTGCACTAATGACAGTAATACTAGCGGTACTTGTTTTTGTTGCAGCAATTGTCAGAGGCTATACAGGATTCGGCCTATCGGCAATTCTTGTCACCGTTATGACGCGCTGGATACCAGCTCAGGAGCTGGTGCCACTACTCATACTGCTCGAGATAACGGCAAGTCTGTTATTTTACCGCTCTATCTCGCTCGATGTTGAATGGAAAATCATTGGTATTGTTTTTTTAGGTGCAGCAATCAGCACACCGCTCGCATTACAATTGCTGTTAATTTTGCCAGACAACATCGCAAATATTGCCATTGCAAGCCTCGTACTTCTGGCAACACTGATACTACTATCACAATCACGCTTTTCTATTACACCTTCCACGACCTTCTGGTTTGCCACTGGAATTGTCATGGGCGTATTCGGCGGGCTCGGCAGTATTGGCGGGCTGGGTGGCATGGTGATGCTGCTTCTCACTACAATGAGTGCCACCAAAGTACGCACCACCATGATTGTCCTGTTATTGGTTACACCAATCTACGCTGCACTGTTTTCAACTTTTAACGGCATGATGGATGGCGAAACCGTATCCCAGTGGCTGACTATGCTTCTGCCGATGATTCCCGGACTCTACATAGGTCACCTGTGTTTCAGTCACTATAAAAAATCATTCCGAACAATCACGCTGATCTTTCTGGCTATATTGTCTGTTACCATGCTGGCTCAATCTATTTAATAGCCAGAGCTACACTAAAACAGAACTGCAACCATGGCAGACAACGGAACCATCCAGAACAGCGATGTCGAGGTATTGAATCAAGCCATTGACTGGCTCGACAACGGCTATGCCGTTGAACTGATTACTGTTGCAAAAACCTGGGGTTCATCACCGAGACCACCTGGTTCTATTGCCGCCGTTCGCAGCGATGGACATCTGGTAGGCTCGGTCTCTGGCGGATGCATTGAAAAGCAGCTGGCAATACGCATCGACGATACAGACCGGGCGCAGGCGTTTTCACATGAAATAAGTGATGATGAGGCTCGTCGCTTTGGATTGCCATGTGGCGGGCATCTGGAATTAGTATTCGAAAGCCTGACCGATTCAACCGAACTGAAAGAAATTTGCGCTGCAATCAAAGAACGCAAACGACTTGCAAGAACAGTCGATCTGCATACTGTCGATGCAGAACAACAGATTGCCACTAAACCTGCGGTGAATTTGGAGGTAGTTGATCGCACCGTAGAGTTTCTCTATGACGGATCCAGAATAAGAAAAGTATTTGGTCCGGGCTGGCGCATTCTGTTAATCGGCGGCGGACAATTATCTCGCTACGTTGCACAGTTTGCACAAGCGCTCGACTATGACGTAATAGTCTGTGAACCGCGAGCAGAGTATGCGAGCAGTTTTAATGTCCCGGGGTGTACATTGGTCTCATCGCTGCCAGATGATGCAGTACTTGAACACGCGACCGATCATCACAGCGTTGTACTGGCATTAACCCACGACTCAAACCTTGACGACTCGGCATTGATCGAAGCATTGCCATCCAATGCCTGGTACGTTGGCGCACTTGGCTCACGAGCAAACAATGAGCGACGCAGAAAACGCCTGCACGACATTGGCGTTGAAAATGTAGAGCGATTGCACGGTCCTGTAGGACTGTCTATTGGCAGCCGCAGTGCTGCTGAAATTGCCATCTCAATAATTGCCGAGCTGGTTCAATTGCGAAATGAATTCGATCAGGCTAACCGCACCAAAAAAGCACCGAAGAAATCGACGTGAAGAATTAGTCGGAAGCGTCAGCGCTATTAAATTAGCTCAGAAGGTACCGGTTTTGCGACCTTCATTTTGCAACCGGAGCCAACAAACCCTTAAGCTGACTCACAGAGGCTCGTCCCGAATTGCAACTACCCCTTGCATCACAGATAATTCGGCAAAAACCAGTATACACCTTAGAGGTGAATTTAATTGAATCAGGAATCCAAAATTAACCTGCACCTTGATCGTGTCATGCAACCAATTGAAAAAGCCAATGGTTTACCGAACGAGTGCTACACAGACTCTGCAGCATTCAAACTGGACCGCGATCATGTCATGTCAAACAGCTGGGCCTGTATTGGTTTCGGCTCAGATATTCCCGCTGACTGGGCAGTACCAATTAACTTTATGGGTTATCCCATTCTATTGACCAGAAGCTCCGATGGTGAGTTGCGAGTCTTTCACAATGTCTGCAGCCACAGAGGCATGCAGTTAGTGACTGAGGCCGGCAAACTCGGCACCGGCTTAATCCGCTGCAAATACCATAGCTGGACATATGACTTCGCGGGAAATCTAAAAGGTACACCCATGATCGGTGGCACCGACAGTAATCAGCACAAGGACTTTGATCCAACAGTAAACGGTTTAAAGCCGATTAGAACCGTATTATGGATGGATAATATTTTTATCAATCTATCCGGCAATGCAGAACCGTTTAATGACTTTATAGCTCCGCTGACTAAGCGGTGGAGTAAATGGGTAAGTCCTGAGACGCTTGCTGAGTTGTCTCCGGGTAAAGATGCAAAGATGGAACTGATCGTTAAAAGTAACTGGAAGCTTGCGGTTGAAAATTTTTTAGAGGCATACCATTTACCGTGGGTACATCCGGGACTTAATACCTACTCACCACTCGAAAAACACTACGACATTGATCGCGGTGAAAATTACGCTGGCCAGGGCTCCAGCAGCTACACCACGCCAGCGGGTGATACTGGCAGCATAAGCAGCTGGCCTGCAGACGAAAAAAATTATGCAGAGTATCCGGTGCTGTATCCGAATACCCTGCTCGGCTTGCAGTCTGACCACTTCTTTACCATGACCATACTGCCGATCGACGAGACAACCTCCCTCGAAAGAGTACAACTGATGTTCCTGGGTGACGTTGCAACAGACGCCAAATATGCTGAACACAGAAAATCAATGGTCGAATCGTGGCGGGAGGTTTTCAGTGAAGATATTTTCGCCGTGGAAGGCATGCAGGCCGGCAGACAATCGCCAGCTTATCAGGGCGGCGTATTTTCACCGGTAATGGATCAGCACACACTGCACTTTCATCAGTGGGTGGCGCGCCGGATCGGATAATATATCGGTTATTATACCAATCACTTTTCATCCACGACCGGAGCGCCGGAACAATAACCGATGCCGAAATAATAACTGATGCCGGAATATTAACCGATGAATGAGACCGACAAACTCGCAACAGGTCTGGCTGAATGCGGATATATCGCAGGTGCTGATCTCGCCACCACTCTGCATCTGGCAAGCGCACTTCAAAGACCTGTGCTTCTGGAAGGCGATGCGGGTGTTGGCAAAACCGCAGTTGCCATTGCACTTGCCAAATACAATCAGTCACCACTGGTGCGACTGCAATGTTATGAGGGCCTTGACAGTAATATGGCCCTGTACGAGTGGAATTATCAAAGACAGTTAATGACAGTTCGCCTCAGAGAACAGTCAGGTGCATCCACCAGTACCACTGAGGAGGAAATTTTCTCCGAAAACTTTCTGCTGAAACGTCCTCTTCTACAGGCCATCACCTCCGACACACCCTCGGTACTATTAATAGACGAGATTGACCGCGCAGACGACGAGTTCGAAGCGTTTTTACTTGAGGTACTTGCCGAGTTCCAGATAACCATACCCGAGATCGGCACTATTACAGCCAAGCACAAACCGATTGTGATACTGACATCAAACGCCACACGCGACCTGAGCGACGCACTGCGTCGGCGATGTCTGTATCACTTTGTCGATTTTCCGTCGTATGAAAAAGAACTTCAAATCCTGCAGACCCACCTGCCTGACATAGAAACCGGTCTTGCAAATTCAATCATTTCCTTTATTCAAAATTTGCGAAAACAGGATCTTAAAAAAACACCGGGCATTGCAGAGACACTGGACTGGACAAGCGCACTGCTTCAAATTCACGTCGATGATCTGGAGAAGTCACTACCCAAAATTGAAACCACTCTCGGTTGCCTGCTAAAAACAAGAACAGACAGAGAGCAGGCCGATAAAGAGTGGATAAGAAAGGTTATGGCACATACAAGTACTGACAACACGAACGCGGTCAGCCAGTAAATGCGCCAACGTCATGTTAACTCAATAAAACCGTAATATGAGGAAAGAGCAAGACGCCAATACCGATACCTTTATTGCGAATCGCCTGTTCGGTTTCGTACACCAGTTGCGAGCCAGCGGTTTCAACTTAAACAGTACGGATATTAAAGCTGCTCATCTGGTTGTCACACAGGGTGCTCTGACATCAGAGGTGTTATTGCGTGATGCACTGCGTTGTATCTTCTGCCAGTCTCAATCTCAATGGCACGAGTTTCCAATACTGTTCAAAATTTACTGGTGGGCTCCAGGCAGCAACGAAGAACAACCTGACACAACCGAGACCAACAGCCCCACACGAAGCTCGGAGACAACGGGTCTCTCTTATTTTTCCGAATCACAGGCACAGGAAAAAACGCTCGCAGGTCATACAGACACTATTGATGTTCACTCAGGAGGTGCCAGCGACGCACGTACTTTATCGCAGCGTGATTTCCGGTTTGTATTTAATCCGCACGATATGCGCCGTATCGAACGGATAGTTGACGACATATCACGCCGTGTGCAAAAGCGCCTGCGTCGGCGCGCAAAGCAAGACCGCATACGCGGACAACTGGACCCACGCCGCACTGCGCGCAACAGCTTGCGCTATAGCGGCTGGCCGTTTGAGCTGCAATATCGCCGCAAACAAAAATCTCCGGCACGGTTTCTCCTGTTACTCGATGTCAGCCAGTCAATGGAAGTCTACAGCTATCTGTTTTTAAGATTCGCACGTGGCTTGCTGCAGGTTTTTAAAGACACCGATGCCTATGCTTTTCATACCGACCTGATTCATATCGGCAATGAGTTGAGAGATAAAAGCACTCAGCGACTGGAGAGTAAATTAAAAAACCTGTCGAGCGGATGGCTCGGGGGAACGCGCATCGCCGAATCGCTAAATAACTTCAATCAGAACCACGCCAGACAAGTACTGCACAACAATACGATTGTGATTGTCTTCAGCGATGGTTACGACAGTGGTGACCCCGATGATCTGGTCGAAGAAATACTGCAGATAAAATCAAAGTGTCGCAAAGTAGTCTGGGTAAACCCTCTACTTGGTCGCGGCACCAACCCCAAACCACTGCCTGTTGAAAAGTCTTTGTATGCGGTGCTGCCCCACCTTGATCTCTATACCAGTGCCCACAACCTGACTTCTCTGAAAAACCTTGAAGCCGCATTCAGGCTTCGCTAATTTCACTGAATAAGAGCGCACAGGACAGACAGCCAAAAAAAAGCCCGCTTGATGCGGGCTTTTTTTTGATGCTTTGGATTGCCGGAGTGTACCGGCCAATTTGCTGCTATCGCTTCGAGAACTGAGTAGCTCGACGCGCCTTTCGCAAACCGACTTTCTTACGCTCCACTTCTCTTGCGTCACGAGTCAGGAAACCCGCCTTGCGCAGCTCGGAGCGATTCTCGGTATCGTACTTTAGCAATGCTCTTGCAATACCGTGACGGATCGCACCAGCCTGACCGCTGTTGCCACCACCAGAGACTGTGATGTTGAAGTCGAACTTGTCTGACACCTCAAGAGTTTCAAGCGGCTGACGCACGATCATACGTGCAGTCTCACGCCCGAAGTACTCGTCAAGCGGGCGGCTGTTGACAGTGATGTCGCCCTTTCCCGCCTGCATGAATACACGTGCACTGGATGACTTTCGACGTCCGGTTCCGTAATAGTGTTGAGCCATGTGTTTCTAACCTTGATTCGATCTCAGCCCTTGCCCTTAAGTTTGGACAGGGGCAAAAAATTTGAGCGCTTATTTAAGTTACTTATTTAAGTTACTTACTTAAGTTCCAGGGGTTCCGGCATCTGTGCTTCGTGGCGATGCTTGGTACCAGGATATATTTTTAACTTCTTAATCATTGCTCTGCCGAGCGCATTTTTTGGCAACATGCCCTTCACCGCCAGCTGAATTGGACGGCCGGGAGCACGCTCCTGCATCTTTTCAA
>CAYLZS010000420.1:0-17927 GCA_964388065.1 uncultured Granulosicoccaceae bacterium | reverse complement strand
GATTAGTATTGTCGATCACCGTAGGTCGCACAAAAATTAACAACTCGGTTTTCTCCGTTTCTCTTGTTTCATGTGAGAAGAGCTTACCCAGCAACGGCAGACGGCTGAGCCCCGGGACACCGGTGGTACGGTTATCGACTTTGTTATGAATTAATCCGCCTATAATTGCAACGGTACCGCTTTGCACCCGGAGGAGAGATTCCATCTCCCGCACCTGTATCTCCGGAATCAGATTGCGAATCTGATTTTGTCCAGCCAGCGCCGGACTCGGGTCCTCTGCAAAATTTAGAATTCTCGATATTGTTGGCCGAACATTTAAAATAACTTCATTGTTTTTACTTATAAAGGGCGTCACATTCATTACTATGCCTACCGGCACCGAATGCACTGTACTGTCGACCACCGTTCTTTCATCGCCATTCTCACGCTCCAATCGATCCACTTCAAAAGTGAAGTAAACACGGTTGTCGACCACCTTTAAAACCGCAGGCTGATTGTTCAGGGCAATAATTTTTGGGCTCGACAAAACCTGCACATCACCGAACTGCTGCAATACTTTGAGCGTTGCAGAAAGATTACCGAGAATAGAACCCGGGTTACTGTAGCTCAACAAAACCGTTGCCGGTGTGAGTACGTCTGACGCCTGTGGTGATCCTGCAAGTAGTTGTGAAAAATCGAAACTCGCGCCCGAATCGCTGCCACTATTCAGTACCTGCCAATCAACGCCGGATTCATATTTTTCATTTAAAGTTACTTCGACAACAGTTGCCTCTATTAAAACCTGCCTTTGAGCACTGACGACCACTTTATCGAGTAATGTTTTTATGGATTGATGCTGTGCATCCCTGGCGCGAACAGTAATAACACCTGTCTCTTTATTAACAAACACGTTTTCACTACCAGCGCTTTCAGAATCAAGCTGTTCGCCAAGTATTCCACTGATGCTTTTTGTGACAGACAGCCACAATGAGTTTTCAGAACTGTTCTCAACATACAATTGCGAACCGTTATTTCCAGGCTGGGAGGAAGCATTCCCATCAATACTGGTACTTATCGAACCGATCTGTGTGGCGAGATCTACTCGGCTTTCAGACAGCCTGCGCATGTTCAGATAATCCAGCTCATAAGTACGAACAACCGGCTTGTCTTCAAGAAGTAAAAGGTGCTCTCCATGCAGTTCGTAGCGAACCGGTGCCAGCTGACTTATTTGTTGTAAAATAAATTCAAGCGGCTGATTAATTATAGTGAGAGTAATACTCCCTTCTATATCACCAACAAAACTGACTCTGGTTTGTGAGGCCCGGGCGATTGTCTGGAGAATATCTTTGACAGAAAGATTATCTGCCACAACGGAGTACAAGTTGTTGCTGGCACCCTGAGGAACGCTGGCAGCATCTACCAGATTTGATATAACTTGCGCCGGTTTCAACAACTGCGGTGTCAGTTTAGAAGATGCCGGACTCGAGACTAAATCCGGAATCGTTGCACCATCTGGTATCTGAATAGATTCAGAAAGCTTTGCGTGGTCGTTGACAGATACAACACGGTTGTCCTGTTCGGGCACTACTCTGCAAGCCACCAGGATCAACAGATTCAAAACTGTTAAACTAATGAAACGTCGAAATACTTCTGAGTACAACATACAACAAACATCCGGATTCGAGTCCGACAAGACTCCTCACTGCACTCGGAAGATAGCGGTCAATGGATTCTCAAACAAGTAAATTGATGGTGGAATCACTACCACTTCACTCTAATTAAGCACGCTTACAAAAGTGTTATGTTCAATATCGTACTCGTCAATCCACAGATTCCACCCAACACAGGTAACATTATGAGGCTGTGTGCAAACAACGGATGCAAATTGCATCTGATTGAACCACTTGGTTTCAGGATAGATGAAAAAAGTGTCAGACGTGCCGGCATGGACTACCGCGATATCACTAACGTCACCAAATGGCCAAACTTCAAATCCTTTACAGAGTCGCTGCACGCAGCCGCTAAACCATCGAACCTGTGGTCTTACTCAAGCAAATCGACAATTATTTATTCATCGGTAAGATATACCGTGGGTGACTATCTGATCTTCGGATCAGAAACTTCCGGATTGCCCGACAACATTTCCCAGTCGATTAAACCTGCAAACAGACTGCATATACCAATGCAACAGGGATCACGCAGTCTGAATTTGTCTAATGCCGTAGCTATAGTCAGTTACGAGGCCTGGCGTCAAACCGGATTCGGAAGCAACCACAACAGTTCAACACTACAAAAGTGATAACAATCACTTACAAATCTGACTAGAGCTCAGACCTGGAAGACCGGCCAAGCAAAACACTGACAGCTTCGGCAGGGCTTGCAATGTTATTAATAACCCTGTGTACCTGCTCGACTATTGGCATACTGACTTTGTGCTTTGCGGCAAGTTTGAAAGCAACGTCGGTTGCAACAATACCTTCCACAGACTGACCAATATCTGTAAGCACCTTCGATACCGACTGCCCCTGCCCCAATGCAAGACCAAAGCGTCGATTTCGGGACTGATCATCGGTGCAGGTCAGTATTAAGTCTCCAACCCCTGATAACCCCATCAGCGTCTCAGCCTGCACATCAAGCACTTCACCCAGTCGCATCAATTCAGCCAGACCACGGGTAATGACCGCAACCCTCGCATTTGCACCAAAATTTAAACCGTCTGAAATACCAGCAGCTATCGCATAAATATTTTTGAAGGCACCACCGAGTTGAACGCCACGAATGTCATCACTAACGTAGGTTCTGAATCGCTCACTATGTAAGAGGTGTACAACCGAGTCTGCATAGTGAGTTGAATTAGCTGCAACAGTGATTGCAGTTGGCGACTGTGATGCAAGCTCTTTGGCAAAAGTAGGGCCGGATACCACTGCATGGCACCTGTCAGCACCTAGTATGTCTGCAGCGACTTCACTTAGGAAACGACCCGTTTCCGCTTCAAGCCCTTTGCAGGCCCAGAGCACGCAGCACTGATCTGACGCCAGTTCACTAATTTTTTTTACAATGAAGCCGAAGTGCTGACTTGGAATAGCAATCAGTACATCGGTTGCATCACTGAGTGCAGTCGACAGATCGGCACAGTATTCAAGCGACTCAGCCAGGGGAATACCTGGCAGGTACCTCTTGTTCTCTCCAGCTTTTGAGATTTCCTGCAGCAATGATTCATTTCGCGCCCAGAGGCAAACACTGAAACCACTAACGGCGATATGGTGTGCCAGTGCAGTACCAAAGCTTCCGGCACCCAAAACAACAACCTTTCTTACAGCTGTCATGTGCCAGCACAATACCGCAGTCTAAGAGCACTGGTTGTAGTCAGCATTTTATTTGTATCGAACTTATTGCTGAGTTTCAGGTGCAGGTGCGTTTTGCTTATTGGATGCCGCATGTTGTGCATACAACGCATCAAAGTTGATCGGATCAAGCAACATCTGGGGATACCCGCCTTTGACTGCAAGATCTGATATCACTTCACGAACAAACGGAAATAACACACTGGGGGCATAGCTTCCCAGAAGATGCGCCATCTCATCCTTACCGAAGCCAGAAATAGTAAACAGCCCTGACTGTTGAACCTCTGCCAGATAAGCAGGTTTTTCTGCAAGCTCTACGGTGACGGTAAGCATCAGCGTACACTCGTATAAATCGTCCTTGATGTTTTTGTTTTCAGTGTTCAACTGCACTTTGACTTCTGGTGTCCACTGAGCCTGTTCGGTAAAAATTTCGGTAGAGCGAGGTGTCTCGAAGGACACATCTTTAACGTAGACCTTCTGCACACGGAAGACCTGTTTATTGTCCTGAGTACTCGCCGCACCTGCAGCGCTTTTTTCTTCAGCCATAGTTGTTCCTGTAAATTAGTATTTGTACGTGTATTGTAGATCAATCTCGGAGATCAATCGTCACGTCTGTATAACCGGATTTGGCAAATGACAGCTGTTCGGTAGCAACAACTGCTCATACATTCAGCATCTGCTATGCACCAAGCAGTGCATCAAGCTCACCCGCAGATTCCAACGCATTTAAATCGTCGAACCCGCCAACATGATGATCGCCTATGAATATCTGTGGCACTGTGCGGCGTCCGCTTCTGTCCATCATTTCCTGACGTTTTTCAGAGTCAAAATCTACTGCAATCGTCTCGTACTCAACGCCCTTGTTGTCCAGCAATTTTTTGGCGGCACGGCAAAAACCACACAACTTGGTTGTATACAACACTACATTGTTACTCATTTCTACTCTCTTCTTCTATGTCTTGGAGGCTAACGGCAAACCGGCTTTCTCCCAGCCCGCAGCACCACCTTGTAAGGTGTAGACCGAGCTAAATTCCGCTTTGCGCAATTTGCCCGCCGGGCCAGCTGATCTGTTGCCACTTGTACAATAGACCACCACCGGCTTATTTTTGTACTTGTCCAGTTCGACCATACGTTTCTGGAAACTACTCATCGGGATATGCAGATTCCCCAGGATATGCCCGATTTTGTACTCGGACTCCTCACGAATATCCACAAACACTGCATCTTCATCATTTTGCAAACGCGTGGCTTCCATCGGACTGATGATTTTCACACCCGAAAACGCTCGCTGATATTCAAAAAACCCGATCATACCGATCACCAGCGCCAGCGCCAGAAACAAGATAGGGTGATTTCCGACAAATTCAATTAGACGGGCCATATGACTCTAAACTTTAAAAATTGCAGTGCGATTGTGCGGATTCTGTGCCGCACACGTTGAAGTAAACCGGCAGGCATACGTACCGAAAAGTACGTCGCCAACCTGTGTCGGCCCGTATCTTAACGAATATTGGTCCTGAGGGCGATCCTGCTGCAAGCCGGAATCCAACTCCACAATGTCAAATTTACTCGCTACACTTATTAAGTAAGGTACGAAGGCCCTGCGAACAGGCAGCCCCGAAGCGTAGCAAGAACAATAACAAGAGCGTCAGGCCGTGAGCGGCGATTCCATACTCTATACCATTTTTCTGATTTTTACCGGCGGGACAATTCTGGCGACGGTCGCTCTGTACGCACGTCAGTCGCTGCTGATCGCCTATATCGCACTGGGTCTGATCGCAGGCCCGCACGTCACCGGCCTGGTGGCTGATCCGGCGCTGGTTGCCGATATTGCCAATGTCGGCATCATCTTCCTGCTGTTTTTACTCGGTTTGAATCTGGAACCCGATGACCTCAAGCACCTGCTTCGCGAGGCCACGGTGGTTACTCTGATCAGCAGTCTGTCATTTGCCCTGATCGGTTTCGTGATCTCGATGGCGTTTGGATTTTCAACAATAGACAGCGTTGTGATTGGTGCTGCGATGATGTTCTCTTCAACGATTGTTGGATTGAAGTTACTACCGACCAGCGCGCTGCATCATCAGAGAATGGGTGAAATTATTGTCAGCATATTATTACTGCAGGATATTATCGCTATCGTCGCCCTACTGCTATTGAATGAAGTGGGCAACCAGGGATCACCAATGCTTGAAGTACTCGGCATGCTGGTGCTACTGCCGACAATTGCCGCCACCGCATATTTCATTTCAAAATACCTGTTGTCGAAGCTTTTTCAAAAATTCGATCAGATAAGCGAATATATTTTTCTGGCAACCGTCGGATGGTGTCTGGGAATAGCAGAGCTTGCACACGCTGTCGGTTTATCTCATGAGATTGGTGCTTTTATCGCAGGTGTTTCTCTGGCTGCCAATCCAATCGCACGCTTTATCGCAGAAAGTTTAAAACCACTGCGAGATTTCTTTCTGATCATGTTTTTCTTCGGGCTCGGTGCAGGCTTCGATATATCTGGTGTCGGCGCGGTCATTCTGCCAGGCGCATCACTCGCAATAGCTGCAATAATTTTAAAGCCGATTATTTTCAGGCTGTTACTGCGCCGCGAAAAAGAGAAAGCCAGAATGTCTGGTGAAATAGGCGTGCGACTCGGTCAAATCAGTGAATTTTCACTATTGGTCGCAGTAGTTGCTGTCAGTGCCGGAGTAATTTCGGAGAAAGCCTCCATGACAGTACAAACAGCAACGCTGATAACTTTTGTTATATCGTCTTACTGGATAGTGATGCGATATCCCACACCCATCGCAGTAGACGATAAACTGAGACAGGACTGACACAAAAAAAGGCGGAAACCCGCCTTTTCTTACCAACCCTTTTCTATCTTACCTTTATCTGTCTAACCTTTATCTATGGCTAAGCAAGGGTAAGGAAGCCAAATTTACTTGCTAAGCATGTATTCAACCGCAAGCTTCATTTGTTCGTCATCCAGCGAACTGCCACCACGAGGAGGCATCACTCCGATACCTGCGATGGAACTGGCGACTAAGCCGTCAAGACCTTTTGCATCCAAACGCTTTCCCCACGCATCTTTGTCACCCAGCTTGGGACTGTTGGCAACCCCGACCAAATGACATGCAGAGCAAGTAGTGTCTACGACTTGCTTAATTTCCGCAGGAATCTCTGCAGATGCGACTGCTGCAGAGGAGTCTTCTGTCATCGGTTCTGTTGTTGCTGTCTCGCTGGTTTCAGCAACCGCAGCAGTAGCGGCTGTACCGGTACTACCTGTAGCTGTCGCCATTGCAGCGGAGCCGGTAGCATTGGTCACCATCAACTGAACTGCCTGCCCGATCTCTTCATCACTCAGGCTTGTTTCAGCTCTGGCCGGCATTCTTCCTTTACCGTCAATAACACTTGCAGTTAAAACATCGAGGCCTTTTTCCGACAGTGCCGCCCATGCCTGTGAATCATCAGTCTTCGCAGCACCGTGCAAACCGACGTTATGACAACCCGCGCAGTTAGTTGCAACAACTGCTTTAACTTTTAATGAAGCCGCACCGCCCGCAGCAGCAGTGCCGGCTGCAGTCGTCGCAGTGTCGGCTGCTACCACCTGATTTTCAGTTGTAGTTTCTGCTGTAGTTTCAGTGGCTGTTTCAGTAGTGTCGGCAGAGCCTTCCGCCTCTGCGGTCTGCGCAGCATTTTCCGCATCCTGAACCTCAGGTGCTTCAGGTGATGCCTCTGTATCAGTGGTGCTTGCAGATTCATCAGGCGCTTCAGCTTCGGCAGGCATCTCGACTTCATCAACACGGGACTGCCCTACAGGCTGGATAGACTTTTTCATTGCAGCAACCGCCAACGGATCATCGGGACTGTCCGGCGACCATACGTTGGCAACAAACATAATGAACGCAGTGAAAATTATCAGTGCACCCAGAACCAAAACAAAGGGTTTATAGAAATTGGAGTCATTATGACTCATCAGTTTCTCCAGAGATTAATGAGAGTTTAAATGCGAGAATCGTTTCTTAAGGTCCGAAACTGAATACCGAGGATGAAGCTTGTACGGTCTACAGTGAATTCCCGGTCAATCCGACCTTTTATCCGACTGAGTATCTCCATAGCTGGCCAAACTTAGCCATAGCCGGTAATAGCCGGAGTCGGGTCGAGGGATCCTGTTCTGCCACCGCCTGACTGCGAGAGTTTAGCAAACCCGAGCGATTCGCAAAACCTCCAGCAGTTATTAATGTCGCTGATCCGGCCCGCGAGGCAAGCACGCAACAGAGAAGTTTTACCTTTCTACCGGACCTTGCTACTGGGCTACACTGCCAAACACGCGACGCAATAAATCAGTGGTGCGCTTCACAGGATTTTTTCTGATTGCCGCCTCTTCCTCAGCCATATAGTGCCAGACTCCATCCAGGCCTTTTTCCAGCACATGCGCTGTCAGGTCAGCCTCGATCGGTGGTGCGAAAGGAATCTGCCGGTAACTTGAAAGCAGTTGTCGGAATCCCCGGACGGCACCAACCTGATTCAGACTATCATCGATAATCGGTCGCATAGCATCGCTGAGCTGCCCACCCATAGTACGCCGAAAAAAACTGGTTGCCGCATCATCCGGTCCCTGCAAAATACCTCGGGCATCTTCAAGTGTCATCTGCCTGATGGTATTGACGAACAGCTGTCGCGTCTTTGGCACTGCCACTTCAGCAGCCTCATTAAGGCGGTTTTCGAGTGAATCAAAACTGCTGTCAAGTCCTACCCTGGCGGCGACTTTTCTGGCGCTTACCAAAGCATTAGGCAGAGGAATGCGAATCAACGGGTCTGCGTTGTAGCCGTTTTGCTGACCGAGCTGACTCACCACCTCTCCCGAACCGACCGTCAGGGCCTGCTTTAGTCCGTTGGAAATATCAGCGATGCTCAGAACACCACTGGACTGACCAAGGGCCTGCCCGGCAATTTCATCCAGGCTACCCAGCAATTGAGAATTGTTGGAGCAACCACCCAATGAAAAAGTGCATATTAAAAGAGAGATTCGAAAAAGTTTCATTTCGTCCGCCTCATCATAAATAAATTGGGATGAATCAAATAATAAGAGAAAACAAAATCACACACCGCACTTTGTGAATTTGCTCATTTCAGTCACCCTACCCAAAACCCGGATAACTGTTGGTGATGATCAGGAAACACAAACAACCCTGTACACCTTAGTTGTCTGCAAACATCTGATACACAGGAATCAGGCCGGGATCACGTATCTGCGGATTAAATTTTGCAACTTCCAACCAAACACCGGGTGCGAAAACGCGAGTTAACTCGATTCAGCAGTTGCGAAAAACCACGACATTGCATCAATGTGGACTCTTTCATTGTGCATCTGAGAAACAGACCACAAACCCTGCCAGCATAAAACCCTATGGATCACTTGTTGCACTTAATACATTATAAAAGTGTGCCGATCACTTATATGAAGCATGCAATTAAATACCGAGGGCAGATGATCCCGAAGTTCACCCAATCATTCAGACCTGGGGTTAATGAATGAACGCACCGGCAGAACAAAATGCCATCGAAAGTACGGACGGTTTACAGCAAGTGCACCCTGGTGTCGTGCTGGACGACCATTCAGTTGAGTCCAGTAACGACGCGCAAAACGTAAAAGCGGAAGGCCTGAACTCAGAGCTGGCAAACAAATGGCTGATCTGGCAGTGCAAAATGATAGCCGATGTCATCACCGGTGCTGTGTACGATGCTAACGGCAACATGCTGACTCTGCGTCCAACTAATGGTGTGGGTGCAGACAAGCTGGCGATCGCCGGTCAACAGGCCTTTGAGAATGATAAGCCTGTTATTACCACAGAGATCACCTACGGCAGTTCAAACGGACGGCTCGGCGACATAATTGCCACACCGATCAAAGAGGGTGAAAAAACGCTCGGTTTTGTTGCTCTTTTAATGACTCCGCGCCCACAGTCACGACAAAACGTCGTACTTCAATTGCTGCAATGGGGTGGGTTCTGGCTCGAATCTCTAAGCCAAATGTCCGATGGTGTACAAATTGAAGCCGGTGCTTTCACACAAACACTGATGGGTTCTGTGTTAAAGCACAGCAACTCTCATAAAGCCTGCATGGAGATAGCAGCAAGCATTTGCGATCGCTTAAATTGTGACCGTGTTTCTATTGGTCTTCGCAATGGCATGGTTGTACGTGCCGAGTGTATTTCACACCTTGCAAGCTTCGACCAACGCACACAATTGGTGCGACGTATCGAAGCGTCGATGGAAGAATGCATCGACCAAAACTCTGTAATCACTCTGCCACCGATCGCAAATACAGAATCAATCATAGACAAATCGCATCGCGAGTTTCAGTCTCACGACAGCGAAAACTCAAGCATCGCCACCTTCCCGTTAGAGGGTAAAGAAACATTTGGTGCGATCACACTTGAACGCGCAGCTTCAGCACCTTTTGACAAAGACACCATCCGCTGGTGCGAATCAGTCTTTTCAGCCATCGCACCAATCGTAGAATTAAAAAGGTTTGAAGAGCGATCCATTCTAAGCAAAATGCGCGACTCAGTCAGAAGTACCTGCCAAAGTATTATGGGTCCTGGCTACCTGAAACTTAAAGTCGCAGGTGCAGTTGCAGCAGTCACTATTCTGTTCGCCAGTCTCTTTAATGGCAACCACATCGTTTCAGCGCCGGCTGTTATTGAAGGTGCGCAGGCGCAAATCATTGCTGCCCCGATCGCAGGCTTCGTTAAAACTTCCGAAGTTCGTGCAGGCGACAAAGTCGAAGAAGGCCAGATTCTGGCAACACTCGATGATCGTGCGCTGCAGCTTGAATTGAAAAAATGGCAGGGTGAAGAGAACAAAATCAAAAAGTCCTACCAGGAAGCAATGGCCAAAAAGGCTCGCACAGAGTTGAGCATTCTGCGCGCTAAGTCAGAACAAATTGCAGCCGAGCACGCACTGGTACGCGAGCGTATCGAGAGAACCTCACTCAGAGCACCTTTCGATGGCTTTGTTACCAGCGGTGATCTTAGCCAGTCACTGGGTGCACCAGTTGAAGTGGGAGATGTTCTGTTTGAGGTTGCTCCGGCTGAAGAATACAAAGTTATTGTGAAAGTTGACGAGCGCGATATGGCCGGTGTCAGCGATGACAAAACAGGTAAAGTCGTGATCGCCGCTCTACCAGGTGAACCGATACCTTTCGGTGTCGAGCAGGTAGTTCCGGTTGCAATTTCAGGTGAGGGTAATAGTTACTTTCGTATTGAAGCAGCTTTCGATGAAGCCACTCCGGAACTACGACCAGGCATGGAAGGTGTAGCACGAATCGAAATGGGTAAGAGAAAGTTAATCTGGATCTGGACCCATAAACTGGTCGACAAAGTCAGACTTTGGTTGTGGTCAATCGGTTGGTAAATGTGAATACACAAGCCACCAGTGTTGACGCGCGGCCCGATAACGCTGCCGAACAGGACAATGCAAAGGATATCCCCGAACAGTGGAACCAGGTTGCGAGCCTGAGGCCGCAACTGCACAAGCATGTCAATGCACACCCGCACAATTTCCGCGGCACTCGCTGGTACATCCTTAGCGATGCAGTGCGAGGCAAGCATCTGCGTTTTAATGATATTGCTTATGAGTTCATAGGGCGACTCGACGGTGATCAATCGATTGAAGAAATCTATCTTCAGATCGAGGGCAAGCTGGGTGAGAACGGCCCAAGTCGGCATGATCTGCTGGCCATTCTTGTACAACTTTTTAGTATTGGTGCACTCAGGTCCGGACTGCCAGCTGATGTCGAACAGCTGTTTAACAAGCAACAGGCAGAGAAGAGTTCCAACCGTACCAGACGTTTGTTAAATCCACTCGCTATCCGATTTCCGTTGTTTGACCCGGATAACTTTCTCAACCGTTCTATTACCAGCGTCAGATCACTGTTCTCCATAGGGGGAGCTGTGACATGGGCAATAGTCCTGTGCCTGGCCGCAATATTGTTGGTGATCAATTACCAGGAACTGATGGCGACTCTGAAGGCAGACATCCTTCAGCCAAGCAACCTGATCCTGGTGGTTGCACTGTTTCCAATAATGAAAGCCTTTCACGAATTTGCCCACGCCTACGCGGTTAAAGCCTGGGGTGGCGAAGTACATGAAATGGGTATCACCCTGCTTGTACTTATGCCAGTGCCGTACGTGGATGCAACTGCAGCCTGGGCGTTTCGCGAAAAATACAAGCGCATACTGGTCAGCGCCGCCGGTATGATCATGGAGTTGTTTCTTGCCTCTATTGCGCTAATAGTCTGGACGCTTGTCGAGCCTGGTCTATTAAAAACAGCTGCGTTGTCCGCTTTTTTGATTGGTAGTGTATCGACCGTTTTATTCAACGCAAATCCGCTGCTGCGTTTCGACGGCTACTACATAATGCAGGATCTGATTGAAATTCCCAATCTCTACAGCCGTTCTGCGAAATATATTCTGTATTTATTCAAGCACCATCTGTTAGGTCTGGATGCACACTCTCCGGTCACAGAGGAATCTGAGAAACCATGGCTCGCAGGCTACGGAATTCTTGCATGGCTGTATCGCATATTTATTACTTTTGTTATTGCAATATTTCTGGCGGGAAAATACTTCGTACTGGGTGTCGCGCTCGCTATGTGGTCAATGACATTACTTTTTATACTGCCGGTATACCGTGGCATTCGTTTCCTGCTCACCGATACTTCTATTTCAGGTAATCGCATGCAGCCTATTGGCCGGACTGCTGCATTCGTGGCGGCAATCGCATTAGTCGTCTCACTGATACCTTTTTCACTTCACACCAATGCACAAGGAATCGTCTGGGTACCAGATCAGGCACAAATCTACTCGGAAGTAGATGGCTTTGTAACGCATATTAGCGCAACACCTGGCGAACAAGTCAGTAGCGGTAGTGGGGTTCTGCAACTCTCCAATCCAGAAATAGATGCCAATGAGCAGGTACTGAGAGCAAGACACAAAGAGCTTTCGCTGCGACACAAGGCAGAAAAATTCTCCGAGCCGGTAAAAGCCGAGCAAACACTTGAAGAGATCGCCACAGTCGAAGCTGACTGGCAGGAACTCCAGAGTGAAAGAGAATCTCAAACACTGACCAGTAAGGTCAACGGTACGTTCGTTTTACCGGATGAGCAGAAAATAATAGGCCGCTACATTAAGAAAGGTGAAGCAGTCGGCTATGTGGTTAATCCGGAAGAATTAATAGTTCGCGCTGTTGTGCCGCAAACATCAGTAGGGCTGTTCTCAAAAGAGGTAAAGAACGTCTCTGTAAGATTCGCGGAACAACCAGGTAACGCAATGCAGGCCAACATCATAAGACAGACTCCTGCTGGTAGTTTTTCCTTACCAAGCCGGGCACTGGGTGCCGCGGGCGGCGGTGAGATTGCGGTTAACAACACAGATGAAAATGGTACCACCACTGTAAACAAGGTATTTCAACTGGACCTCTCGCTACCTGAAAACAGTATTGCAAGTGGCCTGGGAACACGCGCATATATCCGTGTGAATCACGGTCGCGAAGCACTGGCACTGCAATGGTTGCGAAGCGCCAGACAATTATTACTTAATAAACTTCCGTTTTAAATTCCAACGCTGGTAAAACACAATGAGCCTGGTTAAAAATAGCATACAACTCGCAGCGCTTACTCTGATTCCCTTTTCAGTATTCGCAAATGACGCAAACTCTATATTGGGAGATGCAGACAACGCTCTCGACTGCCTGATCGAACCAAGTGAAGTTGTCGAACTCGGCAGCAGCGTTCCAGGACTGGTAGATCAGCTGTTTGCGGAAAGAAATAACTTCGTAAACGCCGGACAGGTAGTCGCACAACTTGACTCCCGGGTCGAGCTGGCCACACTTGAACTCGCCAGAGCACGCGCCGAAATTGACACAAGCCTGAATTTACGCCGCGAAAACGCTGCATTTGGTGCACGTACCCAACAGCGCAATCAAAAGCTTTTCAACGAGTCCACCATTTCAGCACAGGACATGGATAAAGTTAAAACAGAAACCTACATAGCCAAGCTGCAGGCACGTCAGGAAGAAGACAACAAGCGCATCGCTCACCTTGAAGCAGAGCGAGCACAACAGGCATTGGAGCGCAGAACTATACGCAGCCCAATCAGCGGAGTGGTTGTTGAACGATACAAGTCAATCGGTGAGTACATTGAAGCAGAACCTGTATACAGAATTGCAAACCTGGACCCACTTCACGTTGAGTTAATTCTCCCGGTTGAACAACTGGACACTATTACACTCGGTATGAAGGCAGAAATCACGCTCGATATTGAATCGCATGCTGATACCACGCACATCGCTGTTGTTAAAAGTGTTGATCGGGTTGCAGACGCAGCAAGTGGTACCTTTGGAGTACTGCTGTCAATGCCTAACGCGGGCCTTAGAATTCCAAGTGGAGTTCGCTGTAATCTCAACCTGTTGGAAGAATAGCAAGACAGACCGGTGATGACATTGCAGTCACCGGTCAACTTTTTTCGCAATCAGAAAAACAGTTTTACGCAGTAACTTATATACCGAACCACAAGACTGATGTTTGAATTTGTGTCGTTCAAATGCCAGCAAAAGCTGCCGACAACGGCTTACAGGCTACTAATTTACCGACTCTACGGTTTACATGTTTCCTGTAAACGGTACACGAAAGCACGCAGTATGGTGTTGCAGAAATTATGATTAAATTCTTACGCTCTCCGCTGTTCAGGATTAGCTTTAGCATGGTGATGCTTGTCGTCTCGCTATTGCTTGCGAGCCAGTTCCTGAAGCTTTTTCCAGACAGCGACAATGCACGTTTGTCTGAACGAAAGTTCACTGTAGAGACACTGGCCGTGCATGTTGCTATGGAGCTGGACAACAGCTCGGGTCAGGGCAGCGACGAAATTTCCGAACTTCTGCGCAGCACAGTACAACGAAACAGCATCGTTAAATCTGTCGCTGTTCGAAACGAAGATGGTTCGCTTCTCGATGTCTATGGCAGCCACGACAGCAACTGGACCCTAAAACGAGGTGACCGCTCTACCCCTACCCAGGTACAAGTTCCATTATTCGAAGGCACGAAACAGATTGCCAGTGTTGAAATTCGATTCGCCGGCCTGAACGAAGGCCTGAGCCTGTGGGACCGTCGAGCGTCATTCCTTTCTGTCATTCTGTTTGTCTCTATTTCCGGTTTTTTCGCTTTTTGCATGTTCCTCAAGCGAACACTGCGTGAACTCGATCCGGACGCTGTAATACCCGAACGTGTTAAAAAGGCACTGGATACACTCGCTGAAGGTTTGTTAATTGTAAATCGCGATGGTGAAATTGTTTTCTCTAACGCAGAATTTGCACAAACCGCCGGCATGGCATCAGAAGATCTTGCCGGTAAGAACTGCAGTGAACTCAAATGGAAACTTGAAGAAAACGAATTTTTGCCATGGAATGATCTCCTGAACGGTGGTGAAATGGCACCGGCAGCGAGCATCAAACTAAATACCGGCTACGAGCAGCTTTCAACTTTTACGGTCAACGCCACACCGATTATTGCAGGTGCAAACGAAGTTCGAGGCGCATTGATTACTTTCAATGACATCACTGAAGTTGAAATTAAAAACGCTGAACTTCAAAACGCACTTCACAAGCTCGAATCAAGTCAGCTTGAAATTACCAGACAAAACA
Source organism: uncultured Granulosicoccaceae bacterium (assembly GCA_964388065.1). Lineage (GTDB taxonomy): Bacteria > Pseudomonadota > Gammaproteobacteria > Granulosicoccales > Granulosicoccaceae. The sequence goes on along the minus strand of CAYLZS010000420.1, from coordinate 2,910 downwards.
AAGAACTTGAATATCTGGCAACCCGCGATCCGCTAACAGGTTCATTAAATCGCCGCTCATTTTTCAGTGGCTTTGATTCACTGTTCGAAGAAGCCAAACAAAGCGGAGACGAGCTGACATGTATCATGACTGATATTGATCACTTCAAATCAGTCAACGATACACATGGTCATGGCGTCGGTGACGATGTCATTAAGTACCTGGCAGACGTACTTGCAGAACAGTCACGACCAAACGATCTGGTCGGCCGATTTGGTGGTGAGGAATTTTGTGTTGTACTCCCTAACACCACCATAAACGAAGGTTACGAGATTGCCGAAAAAATTCGCAAGCTTATTGAAGACGGCGTTGGCGCAAATTTCCTCGACAAATGCCAGATCACAGCAAGCTTTGGTGTTGCATCAATTCACTCAAACTCTGCCAATCCCAGTGAAATGGTGGAGCATTCGGATAAAGCGCTATATGTTTCAAAAGAGACTGGTCGAAACAAGGTAACGAATTATACGTCCAGAATGGAAGACGAAGATTTCGATCCTGCTGAAATCGCAAACGGAAATACCGCAGCCAGCTCAAGCGTTCCGGTCCTGAAAAACGCACCGGTTGCGCCGAAACCTAACGATCCAATTCTGGCTGTGCGTTCATCACAGCCTGACACAGCCAAAGACAATCAGGTTCAGAACAGCCAACCGGTTGAGAATAAACCGGCGTCAGTCCCGGAGAACAAAAAAGAGAGCGCTGTTGTTCCACTATTCGCAAACACAGCCAAGTCACCCGTACTGAAGCAATCTGTGTTACAGACTGAAGAATCCAACATCAAAGAGACTGCCGACGAGACAGTACAGTTACCAGACGCATCCGACGGATCATCGTTGCGGCTGGACAGAAGCCTGCTCCTTGATCGATTGGAACAATCACTTCACTCTGCAAGTAGAAACAATCACCATGTCAGTGTGTTTCTCATTACTATAGAAGCACTCAACAGAATTAACGATATTCTTGGCTTCACGGTAAGTGAAAAACTGTACCGCAGTATTGCCAGGCGTTTAAAAACAACGCTCAAGGAAGAAGTTGGTTCAATCGTAGGATCCGACGATCAAAGCATCTCTATTACCCGCTATGGCGATACCGAAATATGCCTCGCACTGCATAAAATTGACGATATCGCCGACATCGAAGTCATACACCGGAAAATTCTGGAAGCATTTGACCGAACTATTGCGGTTGACGGGCACGAGGTTTATACCGCACTGGACATTGGCATCAGCACCTATCCCGAGCACGGCGATAATGCAGACAAACTAATACGCAGTGCCAGCATTGCATTGCGAGAAGCAATTGATGAAGATGGTCAAAATAATATTTGTTATTTTGAAGAAAAGCTTGATACCACTTCAAGAAGAATCATTCTACTCGAAACAGCGCTTCACCAGGCCTTACACCGCAATGAATTGTTTGTGGTGTACCAGCCAAAAGTAAATATTAAAACCGGTGAAATAATTGGCATGGAAGCGTTGATTCGCTGGCGTCATCCGGAGATGGGCATTGTTAGTCCGGCTGAATTTATTCCTGTCGCAGAAACGACCGGTCTTATCAATGACATCAGTGCCTGGGTCATTCGAGTAGTGTGCGCACAGGTAGCGATATGGCGTGAAGCGGGACATCTCGGTCTTACGGTATCAGTCAATATATCACCGGCCGAAATGAACAATGAATCACTCGCCCAGAACATACTCGCCTCCATAAATGAGTTTGGAATTCCCGCGCATGCGCTTGAGGTTGAAATCACTGAATCCATGGCTATGCGCGATATGGATAAGGCTGTACGGACCCTTGAAAAACTTGCAGCTGCGGGTGTTGAGATTTCTATCGATGACTTCGGTACCGGGTACGCTTCATTAAGCTATCTGAAACAATTCCCAATAGGCAAAGTAAAAATCGATCGACTATTCGTTTCAGACTTCGCTAAAAATCCATCTGACGCTCGCATAGTCAGTGGTGTAATTGCGATGTCCCACAGTCTGGGTATGACCGTAATTTGCGAGGGCGTTGAAGAAGTTGATCAACTACGCTTCCTGCAGGATAATCACTGCGATCAGGTACAGGGCAACTTGCTGAGCTTGCCGCTACAGAGACAGGAAGCCACTAACCTGCTTGCAAACCCACGCCATGTTCGCCGCTTAGTGACTGATTACACCGTATCTGAACTCGGGCTGTCTTCAATTTTTGGCGACAATAACCCAGCTGAAGTTGCAGGTCTTTTAAATAAGTTCCCGGACTCAGAAGCTGATGACTCAGACTACGAAGATCAGGTAGCGGCAAACTAAACGTCTGCACTAACCTATGCACAGGGTATTGCGTACCGGGTAGTTGGATAAACTCGCTTTTTCAGTATACTGTTGTTTTTAACAACTCTACCCCGATGCAGCGACTCTTTAAATTTCTGGCAAACAAAAAAATATTGACCTTGTCGCTAATGGTCAATATTGCCCTTTTGTCTGTCTGTTTTTTACTGTTCTCGGATCTGAAAAAAACTTATAGAGACTACCGCCATTTCAGAGCATTGCCTGTTGGCACCAGCTCCGCGACCAATGCCAGCCCGACAGAAAAATCCATGGTACTTTTCGGCGACTCTCGTATAGAAACCTGGTACCCATACCCCTATTCCGATAAATACACTTTTATAAATGCCGGCATCACCGGTGAAACCACATCCGAAATGCGACGTCGCTTTGAACGCGATGTCATCAGACTACAACCGGACTATGTACTAATACAGGCCGGAGTAAATGACCTGACAGCTGCAGTTACTAAAGGCATTAAGCAACCACAACTACTGATAGACACAATGCATCATAACCTGCGGTTCTTTATCGAGTTTATGGAAGCAAAAGGTATAGATGTGATCGTGAC
>CAYLZS010000419.1:0-5314 GCA_964388065.1 uncultured Granulosicoccaceae bacterium | reverse complement strand
GTGCACACGATCAATCGCAAGCCGTTGAATGCGGCTGCGAGTGACTTCGATGGGGTGATGTAGTGTAATTGTGAGTTGTGAACGAGTGAATAAACAATCATTCGCTCTGTTTCCATTCGCTCTGTTTCATTGAGTAGCTGTAAATCAACTACACGGGGTATTTACACCGCCTGTCCCATTAGAAGTTTTTGTATAATCTAAAGGGTGTCGAAATCAACTAACAAAGAGAAGCGGGATCGCAAGCGCCACAAGAAATCGTGCGAAGGCAAGGTAGCTTACCCGGACAAAAAGAGCGCGAAGCTCAAAGCTGAATTCATGCGGGCACAGAAAAACCAGGCCAGCATCCAACACTATGAGTGCCAGGAATGCGGTCAATGGCACCTCGGGAACCGCAACTGGTAACGATGCTTCTTCGCACGCTGTGTGTGAGCAGTCACTGCATCAGCAGCAGAGTTCAATCGCCCATGTCGCATTGCAAGACCTGACACGCCAATTTCGGCATTTAACGAGGCACATCGCAAAACACTAAGAGGTCAAGTCCCGACATAAGAAATTATAACGACTAACCAACTCGCGTTCCTGCTCCATTCGCGCGTTCAAGCGACTTACCACCTTAGTCACTCCGCTGTCACTTCCCAGACCAAACAACTCTCTTATCTCAAATAGCTTCATACTGCCTTGCTCCTGGCACAACTTCATTGCCATTGCTCGCGCTGTTTTGTCGACTCCGCTGCCCCTTTTTGCTGTCAATAGATCTTTCTTTGTACAACCGTATCGACTAGCTACCACCCTTAGTATGTCCCCTGAAGCTACCTCCTTATGTTCTCGCCTGACACCTGGCTTTTTCCTATTTGAATGTAAATGGGCTTTTTCCACGAATTTCCTACTTCCCCGTATCGCGGGCCACTGGTTCTTTGTATAGAACTTCTCTGTATCTTCATCGTTACCCGATTCTACAAATCTTTTATATGAGGCGCTCGGCTTGCCCGATCCTAGTTCATCAAAGACCGAATCCCTATACAGCCATTCCGGACTTGTTGCCCTATTTCTATACGCCGGATAACTTGACCACCGATACAACTCAAGTTCCTTTACCATTGGCTTCGACGTTTCCACCGGATTTCGATGGATGTAGCGACTCACTTCTAACAAGTAGCTCGACGCCTCTATATTTATCGCCTTGTACCTACCACGAAACAAGGTTCCGTCCGTTCTTTTTAGGAAGTTGTGTTGTTGCGTATAAACTCCGTTGATGTGGCGCATACTACGGGACAAATTCCCTCGTGGGGTACGCACCAATAAATGATAGTGATTGCTCATCAGGCAATACGCATGCACCTCCAGTGCAAATCGTTTGTGCGCTTGCTCCAGGCAGTCTAGAAAATACTCGTAATAGCGCTCACCATGATAAACATTCTGCCTACCCTGGCCACGATTCATCACGTGATAGTACGCGCCTTCGTACTCTACTCTTTGGGGTCTTACCATTGGTCATATGGTATGTTATGATTATGACTTATGTCAAGTCTTGACCCCTATAAATTTATGTCAAGTCTTGACCCCTATAAATTCTTTACTACTATCGTTGAAAGGAATAGCTCACTTCACCATCGGCCTTAACCAACACCATCAGAAAGCCTCCGCCACGCATGTTTGGCTGGAGCTGTCGTAATGCAAACTGTTCTTCCGTCATCCAGCTTAATTGCCAGCACCATTCCAAAATTGTTAAGCTTCTCGTCCATTTAGCCGACACTAGTTCATAGATAGTTATATCTTGACCAGTACTGTGTAAATGTTGACGCGCTAAATCAATAGCATCATCAAGAGCTAGTTTCGGTAGTTCAATGGGATGACCAGACATTCGACTGACTCTTACAACTGATGTGATTTGAGAATACAGTTGCTTGAGAAAAAATCAAGAAGATCTGGCAATACTCTTACTAACTAAATAAACTGCCGACCTTCTTACCTACGTTTTTGATTCCGTCTACGGTGCCACTTACAGCACCGCCTACAAACTCATCAACGCCGCCTTTGCGCATGACGTAATCAGCGCCAAAACCAATACCGAGGCCGACTACTGCACCTACTGCTGTACCGACTACGGGTGATGTAAGCCAGTATCCAGATAAAAAGGCATTGATAAGCAAGGCACTGAGTTTATAGATGCAGTGCCTGCTTAACCCGGTTATCCCCAAACGTTGGTGCGTGGTCTGGATATGTTTTGACTATTAGCGCACCTCGGTAAAGGTAAATCTTGTTCTGTCACCGCTGCTTCTTGTTGTAACCATATTCAAACTACCTGATGAATCAACCTCGAGTCTGCGGTGATTTGAGGGACCGTAACGCAGGGTGAAGTAATAGTTGCCCGATGTAGCGCTCTGTGATATTTCATAGGCTGTCCAGCCACCTGAAGAACTGGTGGCTTGCATATCTGCTAAAGCAGTGTTGTCACTCCGTAGTCTTGGTTTTGATCCGCCGGCCGCACGATCCAAATGATAAAGCCCGTTACCGTTGTCTACGAACTTCCATTCCATATCCGGCCCTGTAGCGCCAATTTCGGTAGTGTAGGGGCTTTCGCTGTTGCCGTTAGATGCAATTCTGCGGTTCGTGGCAACGTTGTCTATGTAATAGGTTTTGTCTGTTTGGAACTTTAAAAATTTGTTCATAACAGACTGCCCGCCTTCACTTATCGAGCCGTTAGTCTTACTGATTGTGTTCCAGCTATTGTACAAAACAAGCCCGTCAACATTAGCATTTAAAGCTGCATCCAGTCGGGTGCCATTGCCCCGATCGGTGTTGGTCACTTCCGAATCCCATACGGGTAAATTCGATTGGTCTGCCAATGCCTGAAACGTGGGCCACTCACCGTGGTTGAAACCAAGATTATGAGTTGTGGCAACGGTGATGTGACTTTCAATGTTGGTCTGCTGCAGTACTTCGATACTTGCCGGAATCCCCCATACACCGGGTCCTATAAGGTCTGCTCCATTAAGATTATCTTCAAGTGAGCTGTATATTGTGTTCATTTGTGCGGCAGTCCAGGGAGCACCCGGCCTGCCGTCCTCGTTAAACGGGTTAATCCAGTCACATCTATATTCTTCTGCAAAGTCTTTAATACGATCAATTAATACCTGTGTGTGTGTATTATTATTCTGGCACACGGACCCATTTAAAATGCCGCACGCAATTCTTTGGCCTCCACTGCTCTGAGCGGGATTAGCGAATATTAGAAAACCCTCAGCAACTGCTCTTTGGTAAAAGTAATCGAAAATAGGTTTGTTGGGGGTGCGTCCTTCGGCAAAGATGGGTATGCGTATACCATCTACTTTCATCGCTTTGAAGCCATCGATTATGTTGTCGGCCTGTGCTGTTGTGGAGATTGCATTGGTAATGAGTCCCTGTTTAACATCACCAAGGACGTGATCCATATCATTCACCCACATAGAGCTTCGGGTGCGTGAGCCGTCGGCGCTGCTGACGCCGGCTGACAACAGCAGGGAAAGAGTTATTATGCCGAGCGATAATTTCATCAAAAAATTCTCCAAATGTACAAATACTGGCTGAAGGTTACTAAGGCAACCGTCTCGCACGCTAAGTGAAAACATGGTAGTGATTGAGGGTATCATTGTCTACCTATGACTTAGGTGCACAAGTATCTACTGATTCCTTTGTATAGTTTGGAGTCAGTATCTTTGTTGTTCCATTTTCGGCAAGGTAAAGACGTGACCTTTGCACACAGCGACAGCCACTTTAAAAGAACTAAACCGGAATCAGTTCACAGATTGGAGGTTTGCCTAAGCTGTGTGTCCCAGTAAATCGACCCCCTCTGAAGAAGGGGCCATGAAGAGCGGGCGCTGGTTGAATTGCTAGTGTGGTGAAACTGGTGAGACTGTGAAATTCACAGTTCATTGATGGCACTATCCAGCCAAAGGAGTCTGTCATCTATCCAGGATTTTAGAATATCAATCTCTTCACTGTGTGAATCCCCAACCTGATTATTTGGCGGAATATACTGACCCAGTATTTGCCATTTATTAAAATTATTTTCTACGGCACCTGCTTCGTTAAGCAATGTAGTGTAAGAGTCGATTTGGCTGTTGATAGTCTCCTTTGATAGCACATCAAGACGAAGAAAGTCCCAGCGCTCCTGTAGCTGAGAGACAAAGTTAGGATCTTCAAGTAAACGTTCCCACCAAAATGGCGTTAAATAATCATCATCCGAACAACGTTCATTGAATTTATAAGCCCAGACATTGGTAGCACCTCCACTGCAATAATCGGCATTACCGAATGCGAGGTTATAATCCCATATTGGCCCCATTTTTAACTTTTCATTTTTATCTTTAGTTATCCAGGTGCTTAACCTATAACCGTCTACATTATTAGAAAGTTCGTTTAGTATGAAAAAATCTATAAAGCTTGGGACATCTATATAAGATACGTAGCCAGTACTACCATCTGTAAATTCATCCGATGCTAACGCTGTTTCGAAATCATTCATGTAGTTGCCGATATAGTCCTTTTGCTCGTCTGTTATGTCGTCTATATCGGGATCGTCGTATTCAAAATTAATCTTCTGGCCCGCAGAAGCATTGTTCGGTGGAAAATTTGACGAAAACGAATCGTCTGCCCTGTCAATCTTAAGGATGTAGCCGCCGGTGAGATCTTCGCCAGAATTTTCATCGTCTTTTAGTTTGTTGATATCGATTCTGTTATCGTCACGTTTGAGTTTTTCCATAAAAACATAAACGCCCCTATAGAAGCTATTGACACTCACCTCGACAAATCGGGTTCGACTGGCATAACGATCCATGTTTTCGGAAAGATCGTAGATAAGTTTATTTCGTACCAGCGACTTATCAGTGAAGGGCGCGTAGAGTATCCAGTCTTCTTCTTCTGGCATACCCAACAGAGATACATCTAAGTCTTCGTTGTCACTATCGCGTGTCTCAAACCCATAAGACTTCTTAGGAAATCTTTGCGACGTAGAACCCCTGATCTCAATACCCATACCGCCGTTGTAAGTTTCAATATCCGCTTCGGAGATTGAGAATAAGGCTACGATCTTAGGCTCATCCACAATTGAGCTGCCATTAGTGTCTATGTTGATCTGAGGAAGTCTATTTTCAGGAGGAACGGACACCAGATCGTCATGAGGTATGTCAGCGAAATCGAGGTCATCGCTGCTACAGCCAACAATGAGAAATGAAAGAACGAAAAAACTACTTAAAAGGTACGAAGTATTATTTTTCATAACTAAGTGGTGTTACGTCTCTATTAAAAATAAGGCTCAAGGAACCAAACTGTGAGT
>CAYLZS010000418.1:0-17059 GCA_964388065.1 uncultured Granulosicoccaceae bacterium | reverse complement strand
GGCTTAGAATATTCTTACAAGATTTCCAATCTATTTTGATAGTAGATTCACCTTGAACTTTACGTAGCACTGGAGAATGGAAACTTTTCAATTTGTATTTTTCCGAAACGATGTTCTTGAGTTTTACTTCCAGAAAAAGCGTATATTCCTCACCGTTTTGATCTAGTACATAGGCTGCATATGAGCCGCCATCACGGATCATCTCTACATCAACTAGCTTAACTATATGAGGATTTTTCATCGGTGTACTTTTTCACCTAACGCCGCCATCAGTCGCGGTGTATGCGGTGGCGGTTTGTGTGCGAAAATGCGAGCTTGCGAGCATACACACAAATCGACAACGCGTACACCGTCGGCTGCATGGCCTTGTTAGATGCTTTCTCTATACTACTGCCTCTACTCTTAAATTACGGACGACCAAAGCGACCGGCTCTGTACTTCAATATACCAAGATACTTAAGTGAAACCAATCACCGAAGAATTCTAGATAGTATGGGCAGAACACACTTGTTGAAGCCCATGAATTACAACGCCTAATTCTGCTTGTCAGAATCGGAGTCCTTAAATCAAAGTTTCTAGAAACGATGACGAACACAACCTACGACGAAGCACAATGAGCAGGCAATTTTGTAGAACTCAACGGAGCATACCTACAACGAAGCCAAAATTGCTTCCCGCCACTCTATTCGAAGCACATGAACTCAATGCCTGAACTTTGCATTGCTGTTTTTCTACAATGGCAATGAAAGATTATAGTACGTACTACTAGGACGGTAGGTTTACCAAGTTATACATACACGTCGCTCGGGTTTATTTAATCTAACGCCTCGTTCACTCGAAATTTATACGCTGGCGCTTGTGTGCCAAAATGTGAGCGCAGCGAGCATGCAGACAAGCGACAGCGCGTAAATTGTCGAGTGCAACGACTTGTTAGATTCACCCATTTCAAGCCTACGAACGGATCTATATTTCCTTACAAATATACAGCCAGAACAATTATAATTGTCAGTTCTACTATTACATGTTGGTCTCAATATTGAATATATAGCTGAGAAACCAAAGAACATATGTAAATCTATTTGTATGTATTTTTATATCTCTTACGCTAAAGTCTTATCTTATTTATGAACTATAAAGGCAATCAGAATAGCCACAAGAATAATTGTAGCAATACCAATTAACTGGAGCGCTTCCATATAGAAATACCTGCCACCGCCTTTCTTGTACGTAAACCCTCTCCAGCTCCATCTTCTATTTGATGAGATTTTTATTTTCTCAAATTTCTCTATTTTGATTCTTGGAAAGAGCACACGTGCTACAACAACACCAACTGGATAAGATATGATCTCTAAGAATATATGTAATATTATTTCGATAGCTTGTACTTCCTGTTTTTAATCTAACGCTAAACTATACTGCAGCAGGTATTTTTATTGATCTATACAGACGCATTTGTATGAGTATTATACAGCGAAGCTACAAGTCGCCGAATGACCGTCTGTGGAAAAATCCCGCCCGAAAGAAACAAATCATCCCAGCAAGTGAGGGTTCATATCTCTAAATCTTGAATTGAATATACTACCATTTCAATACACAACAACTCGATCGCTTATGTTGTCGCACACAACGTCATATCGAAATACACACTAACGATGTAATATTCGGATTAGTCGTCAGTAAACCAGAAAATTAAACCGGTGCCACAGTTACAACTGCATGAGCAGCTATACCCAGTTCTTCACCGGTAAACCCAAGTTTCTCACTGGTGGTCGCTTTAACATTGACGCGGTCTTTATCAATACCCAGATCTTTAGCAACACTTGCGGCCATCGAATCAACGAATGGTGAGAGCTTCGGCCTTTCAGCAACAATGGTGATATCTGCGTTGTTGCATACTTCGCCTCGCTCGGCCAGTAACTCGACGACTCGACGCAACAGTACTCGGCTATCAATACCTTTGTAAGCATCATCGGTGTCGGGGAAATGCCTGCCGATGTCACCCAGTGCGCAGGCACCAAGCAGCGCATCAGTCAGTGCATGCAACGCTACATCACCATCACTGTGTGCTTTAAAGCCTTTGCTATGCGGTACACGGATGCCACAAAGCATCAGATGATCACCCTCACAAAAGGCATGTACGTCGTAACCGTGGCCTATGCGCATAGGGAAACTACCTTGTATTTAAACGGTTTGTGCTGTCAGGTATTGTTCTGCCAATACCAGATCAGTGGGCGTGGTCACTTTAATATTATCCGCACTACACTCAACCAGCTTTGGTGAGTAGCCTGCAGATTGCATGGCAGAAGCCTCATCAGTTATCTCTACTCCCGCATCCAGCGCATTGGTCAGTGCGTCGAGCAATACGGTGAGCGGAAATAGTTGTGGTGTTGCAGCACGCCATAACTGACTTCGGTCGACAGTCTCAGTAATGCGCATGCGCACATCTGCACGTTTGATAGTATCGACCACCGGCATGGCCAGCAAACCGCCATCAGGACTATTTTCAGTTTCACTGATCAAGCGGTTTATTTCAGCAACTCTGACACAAGGGCGTGCTGCGTCGTGAACCATCACGCGGCTGCCAGGTGCAGCACTACCAGCCAGATATTGTAAGCCATTTCTGACAGACTCTGCACGAGTGGCACCACCAACGCAGGTTTCTACCCGCGGGTTTTCATCAAACATTGTACGGTCTTGTTTAAATGTCAATTGATCAAGCACTACCACCATCTTTTTTAACGACACAAGCTGCAGCATTCTTTCAATAGTGTGTGTAAGAATTGAAGTGCCGTTTATGTTGAGGTACTGCTTAGGTGTATCGCTGTTCATCCGCGAGCCGATACCGGCTGCAGGTATTACGGCATAAATATCACTCGAGCTCACTGCCGGCTCATCACTGAACTTAGCCCTGGGCTAAGTAGTGGGCTTAGCAGTGGGCTCATTGTACTTGCTCGTCTCGTTTTTGAGCGGAATTGCGGGCGAGATTATCATCCGGTGCATCTACTTTCTCACCGACAAACTGATAGAAAGTCTCACCCTCGCCAATCATGCCAAGCTCTCCACGAGCGCGCTCTTCGATTTCACCCAAGCCGCTTTGCAGGTCTTCAACTTCGGCGCGCAAAGCGCTGTTGATATCTCTTTGCGCTTCGAGCTGCTCTGACAAACGGTCGATTTCCGATTGATAGTTTTGTACTTCGCGCACGCTGCCATTGCCTACCCACAGGCGCCACTGCAACACGAAAAACATAATAGCCAATACAGTGATCAGACCTTTCATCATGAGTACTCTCGACTGTGCGCTTGTCGGTTCAGTTACACAGCTTGCTTGAATGCGGACTTACCGGCATACACAGCACGGCTGCCGAGCTTTTCTTCTATTCGCAAAAGCTGGTTATATTTGGCTATACGATCAGAGCGGGACAGCGATCCGGTTTTTATTTGTCCGGCGTTGGTGGCCACTGACAGATCTGCGATGGTTGTGTCTTCGGTTTCACCGGAACGATGCGATGTCACTGTGGTATATCCAGCCTTGTGCGCCATATCGATGGTGCGCAGTGTTTCTGTAAGCGTACCAATTTGATTAACTTTAATAAGCACCGAATTGGCAATTGAATTTTCTATACCATGAGCCAGAATTTTAGGATTGGTTACAAATAAATCGTCTCCGACCAACTGGACTTTGTCGCCGGTTTTTTCAGTCAGTAGTTTCCAGCCGTCCCAATCATTTTCATCCATGCCATCTTCGATAGAAATAATCGGATAACGTTCAACCCAGTCGGCAAGATAGTCTGTAAATTCAGCGCTGTTAAATTTTCGGCTTTCAGAGGCCAAATCATAGACACCGTTTTCACAGAATTCAGAACTTGCCGCATCGAGTGCGAGAAATACATCTTTACCTGCCGAAAATCCCGCTTTGTCTATCGCTTCCAGTATGGCTTCTATTGCCGCTTCATTAGATGGCAAATCAGGTGCGAAACCGCCTTCATCTCCCACCGCTGTATTCATGCCTTTTGAAGACAATACTTTCTTCAGTGTATGAAAAATCTCGGCACCGCAACGCAGTGCCTCAGAGAAAGACTCCGCACCGACCGGCATAACCATAAACTCCTGCAAATCGACGCTGTTATCTGCATGAGAGCCGCCGTTGATGATATTCATCATTGGCACTGGCAAGGTAACCGCACTATCACCACCGAGGTATTCAAACAACATTTGCTTTTTACTAATTGCAGCCGTATGCGCACAGGCCATTGAGACAGCAAGCAATGCATTTGCACCCAGACGGTCTTTATTTTCCGTGCCATCAAGCTTTAGCATTGCCTCATCGATTTCTTCCTGAGCAGTAACGTCCATACCCGTGACTGCATCTGCAAGCTCGCCGTTTACATTGGCCACCGCTTTGGTAACACCCTTGCCGAGGTAACGGGACTTATCACCATCACGCAGTTCCAGTGCTTCACGCTCACCAGTAGATGCACCGGAGGGTACAGCTGCCCGACCCATTTCACCGGAGGCAAGGGTCACCTCTGCTTCAAGCGTGGGGTTACCGCGCGAATCGATGATCTGGCGGGCGTGTACTTTAGTTATGTTGGTCATGTTGTTTCCTTTGTATTCTTTTTCACCGGGCCATTAAGCAACAGGTTATTAACCATCAGGCTATTAACCATCAGGCCGGGAGCTGTAAAAATTGATTCTCTGGCAAAGCACTGGCTTTGGTTATTGCATCAAGCTCTGCCAGTGTGCCGAGCAGCGAATCCATTTCTGACAATGGCCATGCATTAGGACCATCGCTTAGTGCACTGTCCGGATCCGGATGTGTCTCCATAAATAATCCTGCTACACCGGCTGCAACTGCTGCACGCGCTAAAACCGGTACAAACTGGCGCTGGCCACCGGAAGTACTGCCAAGTCCTCCAGGCTGCTGCACCGAGTGAGTTGCATCGAACACCACGGGACAACCCGTCTCCCGCATGATTGCAAGTCCGCGCATATCGGAGACCAGTGTGCGATAGCCAAAACTAACACCGCGTTCGCACAGCATAATGTTCTTATTATCGGTTGCCAGCGCTTTGCTGACAACGTTCTGCATATCTTCAGGTGCCATAAACTGACCCTTTTTAATATTCACAGGCTTACCAGCTGCTGCGACTCGCTGTATAAAATTGGTTTGACGACACAAAAACGCCGGGGTCTGCATGACATCAACAACCGATGCGACTTCATCAATGGGTGTGTCTTCGTGTACATCTGTTATGACCGGTACGTTGAATTCGGCACGGACTTTCTCGAGCATCCGCAAGCCCTCTTCCATACCCGGACCCCGATAGCTTGATATTGAAGATCGATTAGCTTTATCAAATGACGATTTGTAGATCAGTGGAACACTGTGCTTTTCAGCAATTTTTGTTAGTGTCTCGGCAGTTTTGAAAGTTGTCTCTTCATTTTCGATAACGCAGTTACCCGCGATCAAAAACAACGGGTGTTGAAGTCCTGCATTAAAGCCGCAAAGCTTCATTCAGGAAGCTTCCACAGCGACATCGGACATATCGGCGTAGGCAATGGCTGCCTCTATAAATCCGCTGAACAACGGATGTCCGTCACGCGGGTTGGAGCGGTATTCCGGGTGATACTGACAACCAACAAACCACGGATGATCACCCAGCTCTACAATCTCAACCAACGGTTCTTCATCAGCGGATCGACCGGATACAATCAATCCGTGACTGACCAGTTTATCGAGGTAGCGATTATTAAACTCGTAGCGATGGCGGTGGCGCTCTACGATGACATCGGCACCGTACAGTGAGTGTGTGATTGTACCGCTGGTCAGATGGCACGATTGCCCGCCGAGACGCATGGTGCCACCAAGATCCGTGCTTGAGTCTCGATGCTCAACTTTTCCGTCGCGCTGCTGCCACTCGGTAATCAGACCAATCACAGGTTCAGCGCACTGAGCATCAAATTCAGTACTGTTCGCCGCTTTAATACCAACGACATTGCGGGCGAACTCAATTACCGCTATTTGCATTCCCAAACAAATACCAAGGTACGGAATTTTTTTCTCACGCGCGTACTGTGCCGCTTTTATTTTGCCTTCAACACCGCGTGAGCCAAAACCACCGGGCACCAGGATCGCATCAACCTCTTCAAGCGGAGACAGGTCGCCGTCTTTCATCACTTCGCTATCAATATAGTGAATGACCACTTTGGTTTTGCTTGCGATTCCGGCGTGTGACAAGGCTTCATTTAAAGACTTGTAAGATTCGGTCAGCTCGGTGTATTTGCCAACCATCCCAACCACGACTTCGCGCTCCGGATGCAGCAGACCGTCGACTACTCTATCCCATTCCTGCAGATTGGCGGCGGGTGCATCAACGGCGAGCTTACGCAGCACGATATCGTCAAGACCCTGATTGTGCATAACCCGCGGGATGTCGTAGATGCAGGAGACATCTATCGCGTTGACCACGGCTTCTTCGGCAACATTGGTAAACAAGGCAATCTTTTTACGCTCGCTCGATGGCAACACGCGATCGGAACGACAGATTAAGATGTCAGGCTGAATACCGATTGAGCGCAACTCTTTAACCGAGTGCTGCGTCGGTTTGGTTTTCATCTCACCGGCGGTATTGATATAAGGAATTAACGTCAGGTGAATAAACAGCGCACCTTCAGGCCCCTGTTCAATTCCCAGTTGTCTGATCGCCTCCAGAAACGGCAGTGATTCGATATCTCCGACCGTGCCGCCAATTTCTACCAAAGCGAAGTCAACATCGCTGGCACCCTCACGCACCAGACGGATAATCTCATCGGTGATGTGCGGAATCACCTGAACCGTGGCACCGAGGTAGTCACCTCGACGTTCACGGGCAATGACATTTTCGTAGACACGACCGGTGGTGAAGTTGTTCTTCTGCCCCATCTGCACGCGTACAAATCTTTCGTAGTGGCCGAGATCGAGGTCAGTCTCCGCTCCGTCGTCAGTGACAAACACTTCGCCGTGCTGAAACGGACTCATCGTGCCCGGGTCAACATTGATATAGGGATCGAGCTTCAACAAAGTGACGCTGAGGCCTCGTGACTCAAGCAGCGCCGCCAGTGACGCCGCCGCAATTCCCTTGCCGAGAGACGACACAACGCCGCCAGTCACGAATATGAATCGCGTCATTGATTCGCTCTAAATTTAGCTGTGGATGAGGTACTCAAGATGGGATTGCAGGTTACCAGATGCACCACGAACGGACAATGACCAGTGCCGTCTCAATGCTGTTCACAACTGAAACAGTTGGCTCCCGACTATGCGCAAAGCTCTTGATAAAGGGCCAATTCATCAGCTGTTTATCGGGGCATTTCGCGCGGCAATTTTTTGATTCAGCGCATTACCAATTGGCCAGATGGATAGCGGTGACCAGCCAACAACTGGTAAGAAAAAAAGACTTGCAAAATGTCTTAAAGAACGAATCCTGGCCCACAGATATCCACCAGCTTGTCATCGCTGTAGACGAATACCAGTCGGCTTCTCTGCCAGGGCGGAATGCGTCTCTGCTGCAACAGCGATTTAACCGAAACGGAGTGGCTGTCGGCGTCTGGTCGCCATCGTTCACCACCACGTCGATTACGCACACGCAACGGATGTCCTGAGTAAGCTTTAAGGTTGTGCAGAGCTGAAATGTCCAGAAGCCAGTTCAGCTCTTTAATTACAAGTGGTACGCGGGTGTCATCCCACTGGTATTCAAAATCCGGTAACGGCTCAAAGCTGTCCCTCTCACCGATGAAAAGCATTTCCTGGTAGCGCGCTATTTGGGCACCGCCAAAATTGATCCTGCCGAGACTGGTTTCATCAGCGCAGACAAGATCATTCAGAATCTGCTGTAACTGAATGGTCGATGGTGTTTGAAACCCGTGTTGGCCAATCCAGTATCTCAGTAAGTTCTTTCTGCGTACATCAGACAGTGTCAGCAATTGTGTTATTGACAACTGTGCAGCAACAGTAGCGCTGTTATTTGCGATAGTGCCGTTACCCGACTCTGCAAAATCCAGCCTTGCCAGATCCTGCATCAGCTGCATGGTTTCAGCACAGTGCGACGCACTGCGGGAAATATTCGAAACCACCTGTGGCCAGCGCTGCGCTACCGACGGCAGCAACTCGTTTCTCACGTAGTTGCGGTCGTAACGCAGATTGGTGTTACTCGGATCTTCACACCAGCTAAGCGAATGATCACTGGCGTAGCGTAAAATTTCATCGCGTGTGCAATGCAGCAACGGACGCAGCAGATAGCCAGCACCAAACTCGCGAAGTTCCGGCATGGATGCCAGACCGTGCACACCGGCACCACGAAACACCTGCAATAGAAGCGTCTCGGCCTGATCATCGGCGTGATGGGCCGTACACAGATATTCACCCGTTTGCAGATTGTTGCGCAAGGCATCGTAGCGTGCATCGCGGGCCGCTGCCTCGGGACTTAAACCCGATTCCAGATCCACACTAACCTGCACAGCTGCAAATTGAATATCCAGCTCGCTACACAAAGAGGCGCAAAAACTACCCCACTGAGCACTCTGCTCTTGCAGACCGTGATTGATATAGATCGCTCTGACGGAACATTGGTTTTGAGATCTCAGCCCAGCTGCAAGTGACAACAACACAACCGAATCCACTCCACCGCTAAGGGCGATTAACAGTGACGTGTTTTTTACACCTGACCCTTGTGGCACATTGTCCGGTAACTGACCGTGCGCAGTACTAATAAACGCATCGGTGGATGTCAGTCGATTAACCGATGCGAGAAAGCGCGCCGCAAGGGACGCGTTGCGATCAGGATTCTTTGAACTCACCGAAGCTGCGCAGTCTTTCACTGCGATGCCGGATTAAATCATCAAACAACATGGAAGACAGCTGCGCGAGATCTTCAACCAATGCTTCCTCAAGAGATTTTGCAATCTCGGTGTGATCGCGATGCGCACCACCACGCGGCTCGTCAATGATGCGGTCAATCAAGCCGAGCTCTTTTAAGCGCTCACTGGTAATGCCCATGGCCTGTGCGGCATCGGCTGCTTTGTCGGCGCTTTTCCATAAAATAGATGCACAACCCTCCGGTGAGATTACACTGTAGGTGCTGTACTGCAGCATATTCAGTCGATCGCCAATACCGATCGCAAGCGCACCACCTGATCCTCCCTCTCCGATCACAGTGCAAATTATCGGTGTGCGTAAGTCTGCCATAGTGATCAGGTTGCGCGCTATCGCCTCGCTTTGGCCACGCTCCTCTGCACCAATTCCGGGATACGCACCCGGGGTGTCGATCAGTGTGATCAGCGGCAGGTGAAACTTCTCGGCAAACTTCATCACCCGCAGTGCTTTGCGATAACCCTCGGGCTTGGGCATACCAAAATTGCGATGTAAATTTCCTTTGGTATCACGACCTTTCTGATGACCGATAATGGCAACCGCCTGACCACGCAATCTGCCAACACCAGTAATAATTGCAGGATCGTCCGCGAACGCCCGGTCGCCATGCATTTCTTCAAACTCGGTGAAGATCGCCTCGATGTAGTCCTGTGTAAAAGGTCGGTTCGGATGACGAGCTACCTGCGATACCTGCCAGGGGTCGAGCTTGGAGAAGATGGATTCTGTCAGCTTGTTGCATTTGGTCTGCAGTACAGCAATTTCCTCGGCAACGTCGATATCTACATCGTCGGTAGCGCTACTCAGCTCTTCGATTTTAGCCTGAAGATCTGCGATAGGTTGTTCAAACGCCAGATAGCTGGGATTCATTATTATGCCGGGAGATTGCAGTATTGATGATCGTATTATGTGGTGAACATTGCGGTTACTAACTTTTTAGGCAGGTCGATGACCTGCTTAACTACCGCTGCAAACGCCAAGTATACCAAAAACAGCCACCATCAAACTTGATTGCCAACGTCAGTGCTGCGGCCGATTGCGGGCTTATCAATACACCAGATCGACATCACTGACACCGGCAGTGCGGTTCAGCGATTCAAGCAGTTGTGGAGACGGATTAATATGCCAGTCTTCACCAAGCCTGATTCTGGCGGTGGCCTTGTCATTGGTATAGTCGATCGCCACTGGCAACCGTCCTCCGCTGCGGTGAGATGCCAGCGCCAGCTGAATGTCTGCCAGAGATTCATTGTTTCCACCATCCCAGGTAACCAGCAACAAACGGGCGAAGCGTTCGCGAGCATCCTCGATGGAGTAGATCTGGCGGGCTTTGATACTGAAGCCGCCACTGAACTGATCAATTCC
Source organism: uncultured Granulosicoccaceae bacterium (assembly GCA_964388065.1). GTDB lineage: Bacteria > Pseudomonadota > Gammaproteobacteria > Granulosicoccales > Granulosicoccaceae. The sequence continues at coordinate 6,792 of CAYLZS010000418.1, read as the reverse complement.
AAGACCACCATCGATGACTACCATCGCATCCTGTGACAACTTATGGCCGTCAGTTTCAAGCAGCTCTCCGGTGACAACAACATCCACTTTGGCCGTGCAGTCGTCGAGGGTTGCGGTCATGATTTTACTACCGCGGTTTGTTGCTCTGATCCGCAGGTTAGTAATTAACCCGGCAACGACAGCATCGACGGTTGCGCGGCTGACGCGACCATTTGCACCATCCGGACCTCCGGCATGGGCGGAACCGCCGCCCGGCACTCGAGCGCACTGATCGACCAGCCGGCCACTGGTTATTTTCGCAAGCTCTGGCAGGTACGGTTCTATCGGGTGACCAGACAGGTAGAGCCCGGTTGTTTTTCTTTCAAGGGTCAGTCGTTCGATCTCAGACCACGGCTCTACCGGTACCAGTTCGATATCAAGATCCTGCGCTCCGGCGCTCTCACCAAACATATCAGACTGACCGCTTTGTTTGTCACGCGCCTGCTGACTCGCCGCATTCAATGCAAGTGGCAGATTTGCCAACAACGTGGCACGACCCTGCCAGCGCTTGATGTCGTGCTCTGCATTCTCGGCAGCCGGTGCCTTGTCGATACCCTGGGTATTTTCGTTAAACGGCGCATTGTTAATAAACGTCGGACTATCAATAAACCCTGCAAGGGAATCGAGTGCACCGGCACGTATTAAACCCTCAAGTACACTGCGGCTGACATTGGCGTCTCCAATGCGCTGGCACAAGTCCATCAGATTTTTGAACTTACCGCCACGCTTTCTTTCTTCAAGTATTTTATCAATGACACTTTCACCGACGCCCTTGATTGCGGCAAGTCCGTAACGCACAGTCTTTTTATCTACCGGTATAAAGGTGGTTTCGGAGTAATTAATTTCCGGTGGTAACAGCTTGCAACCATACAGCTGCAGATCTTCAACCGTACGTACCACTTTCTCGGTTGCATCCATATCTGCAGTGAGTACAGCACTGTAAAACTCCGCCGGATAATGGCATTTGAGCCACGCTGTCTGATAAGACAACACCGCATAGGCAACCGAGTGCGATTTGTTAAAACCGTAGCCTGCAAACTTTTCTACCAGATCAAAAATATTTTTCGACAGATGTTCAGCAATACCATTGTCACTGCAACCCGCAGTGAAAACACTACGCTGCTTGGCCATCTCTTCGGGTTTCTTTTTACCCATTGCGCGGCGCAACACATCGGCTCCACCCAGGGTATAACCCGCAAGCACCTGACCAATCTGCATGACCTGTTCCTGATAGACAATCACTCCATAGGTCGATTCAAGTATCGGTTTCAGACTGTCGTGCTGAAAATCCGGATGTGGATAAGAGACCTGCTCTATACCGTTCTTACGATTGATAAAGTCATCAAGCATCCCTGAACTCATTGGCCCTGGTCGATAAAGTGCAACAAGCGCTACAATTTCATCAAAGCAATCGGGCTTGAGCCTTGCAATCAGCTTTTTCATGCCACCGGACTCAAGCTGAAACACACCCGTGGTATTTGCGTCCTGCAGCAAAAGATAGGTGTCTTTGTCTGTATAGCTCAGCTTTTCCAGATCAAGTTGTTTGTCTGGCTCACGATTTTTATTGATCATCTGTACTGCATTCTCGATGATCGTCAGTGTTCTGAGACCGAGGAAGTCAAACTTAACCAGGCCAACGGCTTCTGCATCGTCTTTGTCGAACTGGGTAACCAGACTGCTGCCGTCAGCCTCGCAATACAGAGGGGTAAAGTCGGTAAGACGTGTCGGTGCGATAACCACACCGCCGGCGTGCTTACCTGCGTTTCGTGGTAAACCTTCCAGCTGCAGCGCCATGTCTATAACAGTGCGCGTCTCTTCTTCGTTGGTGTAAGCGCGCTTTAAGTCTTCTGCAGTTTCGAGTGCCGTGGTTAATGTAATGCCAATGTCCATCGGCACCATTTTCGACAGCCGATCTCCAAAACCATACGGATGGCCCATAACTCGGGCAACATCTCGTACCACCGCTTTGGCGGCCATTGTGCCGTAGGTGATAATTTGCGAGACACGATCACTACCGTATTTTTCACCGACGTACTGAATGACCAGATCGCGTTTGTCCATACAAAAGTCGATATCGAAATCCGGCATCGATACACGCTCCGGGTTGAGAAATCTTTCAAACAGCAAGTCATACGCGAGCGGATCAAGGTCGGTAATACCGAGCACATAGGCCACCAGTGAGCCGGCACCGGATCCGCGACCCGGGCCAACCGGCACATCGTTTTTGCGACTCCATTCGATGAAGTCCGCAACAATCAGGAAATAGCCAGGAAACCCCATCTGGATGATAACGTCAAGTTCTCGTTCCAGACGTGCATCATAGGGTTTGCGGGTTTCTGCAAAGCTACTGGCAGTGGTATCAAAAAGACGCGACAATCGATCTTCCAGTCCGTCTTTCGAAAGCGATCTTAAGTAGTCGTTTTCATCCATGCCCTCCGGGACCGGGAAGTCAGGCAACACGGGATCACCAAGCGCAATATCAAGATTGCAGCTCATGGCTATCTGTACGGTGTTTTCAAGCGCTTGCGGAATGTCTGCAAACAAAGCTTCCATTTCACTTTCAGAACGCAGGTATTGCTGTTCGCTGTAGTTGCGCGGCCTTTTAGCGTTGGTAACTTCGTAGCCCTGCTGAATACAAACACGAATCTCGTGAGCTTCAAAATCCGTTGGTTTTACAAACCTGACATCATTGGTTGCCACCACCGGGCAGGACATTCTCGCGGCCAGCGACAGCGCTGAGTGAATATAGCGCTCTTCATCCGGACGGCCAGTGCGCTGCAATTCGATATAAAAACGCTCAGGGAATAATTCCATAAAACGTTTTAATCGTTCTGTCGCAAGTTCGATATTGTCAGCCAGCAGCGCCTGCCCGATTTCTCCAAATCTGCCACCGGACAAAGCAATTAATCCTTCAGTATTATCTTTTAGCCAGTCAACATGTACGGTTGCTCCCTCGGTGTCCTGACCTTCCTGATAGCTGCGGGATACCAACTTGGTAAGATTAAGGTAGCCCTCTGAGTTTTGCGCCAGCAACACCATGGGAGTTGGCTGTTCCGCATCTGTGATAACTCGGGCGTCTACACCAATAACGGGCTTGATACCGCTCGCCATTGATGCACGATAGAATTTGATCAGCGCAAACATATTGCTCTGATCTGTTAGCGCAACAGCTGGCATACCGCCAGCTCTTACCGATTTCATGAGTGGCTTGATACGAACGACACTGTCAACCAGTGAGAACTCGGTGTGGACCCGCAGGTGAACGAAACGAGTCATGGCAGCGGATCAGCTAACATCTGTTAGCTCGAGGTGTGGAGCTTGCGTCGATTGTTGCTTCAATTGCTGCTTAACAGGACCAAACGATCGACGGTGTACATCAAGCACGCCATGCTCGCGCAATGCAGCAATGTGTGCCTTCGTCGGGTAGCCTTTGTTACTGTCAAAAGCATACTCAGGATGCTTTGCATGGAGCTGATGCATTGACAGATCACGGGCCACTTTTGCAAGAATAGAGGCAGCAGAGATTTCCTGCACCAGCGCATCGCCTTTCACAATTGCTTGACAATTGCACTGTGTTACCGGGCAGCGATTGCCGTCAATCATGCAATGATCCGGCGTAGTCGGTAAGCCTTCAATAGCACGCGACATCGCAAGCATTGAGGCATGCAAAATATTGAGCCGGTCAATCTCTTCAACGCTCGCCTCGGCAATACAATAAGAGACCGCACACTCTTTTATTTGGGCGGCCAGCTCCTCACGTCGTTCTTCTGTTAGCACTTTGGAATCTGCCAGTCCGTCGATCCGGCGCTCGGGGTCAAGAATAACTGCGGCGGCATAAACGCTGCCCGCCAATGGTCCTCGCCCGGCTTCGTCGACACCCGCCACCAGATACCGTTCACTGGCACCTGCACGGTTAATGAAGAGCTGATCAAAAGATAGTGGCGGTGTGCGCATTTTATTTCACATGTTCCTGAAACCAGCGGCACTTTTCTGACCCGGCTGCAGGTTTCCTGACAGTGGGGGCATAGCGGGCAGCGCGTGTTTTTGATGGCTAAAAACATCAATCGTCAGGTCACAATGATATCTGTTCAGAGGCCCGGCGGAAACTAAAATCCACCCTCACAAGATGACCATTTCAGGTATTCAATATTATGTATTCGATGTATTGTGTGCTTAACAATTTGCGAGAAACCACCATGACACCAGACCAGCACGACGCATTGATTATTATTGACGTACAAAACGACTTCTGCCCAGGCGGGGCGCTGGAAGTACCACTGGGCGATCAGGTAGTGCCGGTGATCAATCAGGTATCGCAACAATTCCAGACAATTGTACTTACCCAGGACTGGCACCCGAACGGACACGCCTCCTTTGCAAGCTCTCACAACGCTGATCCATTTTCCACAACTACTCTGAGTTATGGCGAGCAGACTCTGTGGCCGGATCACTGCGTACAGGGGAGCGATGGTGCAAAGTTTCACTCAAACTTACAATCAGACAGTGCCGCATTGGTAATACGCAAAGGCATGCACTTACACATAGATTCGTATTCTGCGTTTTTTGAAAACGACAAAACCACAACTACAGGCCTCACTGGTTACCTGCGACAACTGGGAATCAAAAGAGTCTTTTGCGCCGGACTGGCATTTGACTACTGCGTGCGCTTTACCGCAGAAGATGCAGTAAAAGAAAATTTCAAAACAGTGGTAATTGAAGATGCCTGCCGCGCCATTGATATGGACAACAGTGCAGATGCCGCACGAGAGTCTTTTAAGCTGGCAGGTATTGAGATGATACAGAGCACTACCCTAAGCCATGGATAGCATCCCTTATTAGCAACCCCGAATAGCAACAAGAGATAAATCGTTTCGCAATCGAAGAAACAAGAAGTACAAAGCAGCAAAGCAAAAAAGAGAGCCCGCCTGAGCGGGCTCGATTGGGGGGTGAGATCTTGCTGTGTGTTGACGGGATATTGGTAATTCCCGTACCCGTTCCGCAGACTTGTAAGCCACGACACATAAGTAGTTCTTGAACACACATTCAATTTCTTACAGCAATAAACATCCATGATATATGCCACGCAGACTAAGAAACTGGCATCTTGAATCGATACTGTGTTTCTGATCACAGCGAAAATGTGAACCGGTCAGGACTTGAAACTGCTTTTAAGCGTCCCTAAATATATAACGTGCACGAGATGCTGCCTGGCAGGTCCGAGCACAACCTTTTAATTTTTCATATTGCTTCCCAGGAGAATATGCATGAACGCTATAGATTTCACACCTTTATACCGCAGTACAGTTGGCTTTGATCGTCTGGCAAATCTGCTCGACTCAGCACTTCAACACAACCACGGCAATGGCTACCCGCCTTATAACATTGAGTCTACTGACGAAAATGAATACGCGATAACAGTTGCTGTTGCAGGCTTCACCGAGTCAGAACTGGACATCCAGACAGAGCGCGGTGTGTTGACAATTCGCGGTGAGAAAAACTCACCAGAAAAAAATGAACGCAATTATCTGTATCAGGGCATTGCAAATCGAACTTTTGAACGCAAGTTCCAGCTTGCAGATCATGTCAAGGTGGTCGATGCACAATTGGAAAATGGAATCCTAACCATCGATCTGGTGAAAGAAATTCCGGAAGCCATGAGACCTAAGAAAATTTCAATTGGCTCCAACGCAACACCCCTTGAACACAAGGAAACAGAAAAAGAAACCGTTGCAGCATGACTGTAAAACTAACGCAGGCCTGATAGGCTGCATCTGCCTGATAAGCCTGCATCTGAAAGACAAAAAGCCTGACACAATTAAGTGCCAGGCTTTTTTTAATTGAACTACTTTTTACCAGGTACTACTTTTTATTTCGAGCCTGGTTAGCTTTCTGGCGTTCCGTCCAGTTGTAAGTACCAGCAATAATTTGCTTGGCACTTAGCACCCATTCATCACGCTCGATGCGGTCTGCAAATCCATCAAGCATGTCTGCATACTTGTTGATATCTGCTTTCTTCCAGGCTGCGATGTCCTCAAAGTTATGAACACCATCCTTGTTCAGCATCTTTTCAATCTTCGGCCCTATACCAAAGATAAGCTTCAGATCGTCTTTACCATCTTTACGGGTGGTTTTCTTGCCATCCGCTGTGACTGCCGCTTTCTTTGGCGCTGCCTTCTTTTTAGCTTTCGCTTTCTTAGCCGGCTTTTTCTTGTTAAGAGCTTCGCGTGCTTTGCGACGCGCTTCCCAGTTATAAGTACCGTTCAGAATTTCCTTCGCACTCTGTACCCATTCATCGCGTTCAATGCGATCAGGAAAGCCTTCGAGCATCTCGGAGTAACGAGCTATGTCAGCCTTCTTCCACTTAGCGATATGTTCGAACTTAGTGATTCGCTTACCGTTAAGCATCTTCTCAATCTTTGGTCCAATACCGAAGATGAGTTTAAGGTCGTCCTGGCCATCTTTGCGGGTGGTCTTTTTTCCATCTGCAGTTAATTTAGGCTTCGCTTTCGGCTTTGGCTTAGCTTTTGGTTTGGGCTTAGCTTTCGCTACAGGCTTCGGTTTTGGCTTAGGGACTCGCTTCAGCTTTTCTATCATTGCCTTCAGACGGGCAATCTCGTTGTCACGGGTAGTAACATCCTTACCGTGCACCTTCTGCAGACTGGCGAGCTTTCTTTCAAGCTCTGCGATCTGTTTGAGCTGTCGGGTTTTTTCATCAAGCTTTGTTTTCAGAGAGCCCAGTGACGCTTTCTGCGT
>CAYLZS010000417.1:0-2765 GCA_964388065.1 uncultured Granulosicoccaceae bacterium | reverse complement strand
GTATGTCTGCTGTTGCATCGCAACTGCGCACAAAACCGGTGGCTTCCTTCTGCAGTTCGGCAAGCAATTGGGTGATTTTATCCGGCGCAAAGTCAGACAGTTTCATATAAACGGAGCGATTGGCCTCAAAGCTAAATGGTGCGCGCAAAAAGCCAATGGCAGAACCGACACCGGCACCCGGTGGTACCAGCATGCGATCAACTCCCAGTTTCTCGCACAGCCGACCGGCATGTAACGGTGCAGCACCACCGAATGCGATCATCGTGTATTCAGATAAATCTTCACCGTTTTCAACCGCATGAACTCGCGCAGCGTTAGCCATGTTTTCATCAACCACTTCAGCAAGGCCAAAGGCTGCCGTTTGAGCATCCATATCCAGCGTGTTACCAAGTACCTCGTTCAGTGCGTCGTTTGAACCGGCTTTATCCAGTTTGATGGTGCCACCGGCAAAGTTGTCTGCATCAAGTTTACCCAGCACCAGATCAGCGTCGGTGACAGCGGGTTTCTGTCCACCGCGTCCGTAACAGGCGGGACCGGGTTCGGAACCTGCAGATTCAGGCCCAACGCGAATTTGTCGCATGGAATCTACATGGGCCAGCGAACCGCCACCTGCACCAATCTCGACCATGTCGATAACCGTAATTGAAATAGGCATACCAGAGCCTTTTTTAAATCGGTAAGTGCGCGCCACTTCAAACACCCGGCTGGTTTTTGGCATTTGATTTTTTATCAGGCAGATTTTAGCGGTTGTTCCACCCATATCGAAAGACAGGACTTTATCCAGTCCATAGCGCGCTGCAATGTTGGCAGCAAATACAGCACCGCCGGCAGGCCCTGATTCAACCAGTCGCACCGGAAATTCCGCCGCACTGTTAATAGAGATTATTCCACCACCGGAGTGCATTAAAAAAATACTGCAATCAACGCCTTCTTTGCGCAGACGACCTTCCAGTCTGCTGAGATAAGACTTCATTAAAGGTTTTATGTAAGCGTTGGCAACCACTGTATTGAAGCGTTCGTATTCACGCATTTGTGGCGACACTTCACACGACAGCGATACCATAACGTCCGGCAATCGCTTAGCCAGTACATCACGCACCTGTCTTTCGTGTTTATCATTGGCATACGAATGTATAAGGCCAACTGCAACGCTTTCGTAACCTGCTTCGGCTATCTGATCTGCCAGTGACTCTACTTCGGCAAGATCGAGATCAATCAGCACATTGCCCGGTGCGTCGACGCGCTCCTTAACTGTGTAGCGCATATTGCGGGGCAGCAGTGGTGCCGGAAGATTCAGGTTCAGGTCGTATTGTTCAAACCGGGATTCGGTGCGCATCTCGATGACATCGCGAAAACCCTGCGTGGTGATCAATGCGGTTTTAGCACCACGTCGTTCAATCAGTGCATTGGTGGCAAGCGTGGTGCCGTGGATGATTTGCGTGATATCGGAGGCTTTGATGTTTGCCTTTTCGCAAACCTGTTGTAAGCCATCGAGAATCGCGTTCTCGGGTGCGGTGTAAGTCGTCAGTACCTTGGCTGAGTATTGCCCGGAGTCGACCTCAAGCACTACATCGGTAAAGGTGCCGCCAATATCGACACCGAGGCGGGCTGGTGACTTGCTCATTTAGGTGTTCCCCGGTTTGCAGTAGCTCTGTTTGCTTTCACAGTTCACGCAATAGCAGAGAGTCTACGGTTGACAGCAGGCTAGCAAATATTGATCATCGATAAAAATTATTTTAATTAATCAAATTGATAAATATTTTTGATGATAGCGGTGCGTCAATCTGCAGCACTTGGGCCGGCCAGCCGCGGAGAGCCTGTGAACCTTAACTTCAAACAAATCGAAGCCTTCGTTATGGTGGCTGACCTCGGCAGCTTCCGGCAGGCAGCCGAGCGCCTGAATACCACACAACCCAATATTTCAACGCGAATTTCAAATCTGGAGGAGATGATTGGCGCCAAAGTAATGCAGCGCGATGCCGGCTCTGTAAGGCTCACCGCTAAAGGCCGGGAGTTACTTGAAGAAGCAAGACACATCATCCGTTCAGCTGAAAAGTTTATCGATACTGCAGGCCACGCACATCTGACTGAAAGCACCATCAAACGCGGTGTCACTGAGATGATCGTACATACCTGGCTACCGGACTGGTTTCGATCGGTAAATGAGCACTACCCGAACCTTAAAGTTGAATTGACCGTTGATATGTCGGCGGATTTGAAGCCCCTGTTGCATTCCCGCTCCATTGATATGGCCTTCCAGAACGGTCCGTTTGCACGGCAAATGAGCGGCAGTGAAAAACTGGGACGGTTTCCCTATGTGTGGGTAGGCGCACCGGGACTAAAAATCACCCGATCCAGAAAACCCGGGACAGACGAAATGCTCGCACAGACAATACTCTCACATGGCAAACAATCCGATCAGTACCAGCAGATCGAAACCTACTTCAGCAAACACAGTAACAAGGCACCCAACATCGCTGTGTCGAATACGATGGCTCCGTGCGTTCATATGGCAGTGCAGGGAATGGGAGTTAGTGCGCTGCCAGCAGCCATAGCCAGACCCTATATCGCCAATCGGAGCTTGAGTGCTGTTAAGTTTCCGTGGGTGCCGAAACCCCTTGATTTTTTTGCCCGCTATGACGCGCAGACAGCATCGCCCGTGGTCATCGAGCTGGCAAAGATGGCCAGAGAAACTTCATTGTCATATCAAAAGAACTAGGAGTCTGCGCGGCAGAATATCTGCTACTGCGAACGCGCCCTGTCGG
>CAYLZS010000416.1:0-22478 GCA_964388065.1 uncultured Granulosicoccaceae bacterium | reverse complement strand
GCAGGTGAACTGACCAGCTGGACCCTTAATGTCATGGATGAAGGTGCGGCTGATGAAAAGAACGAAACGGAAGCCAAGGTACTGGTTGATAAATTTGTTGAGCAACTCACGGTAGACGAAGAAGTAGCAACCATTCTTGTGCAGGAAGGTTTTACCAGCGTTGAAGAAGTTGCTTATGTGCCTGAGCAGGAGCTTCTTGATGTCGATGAGTTCGATGATGAAATGGTTCAGGAACTTCGCAGCCGTGCGCAGGATGTACTGCTGACGCAGGCACTGGTAACTGACGAAAAAATTAAAAACCTCAACCCTTCAGACGAGTTGCTGGCTATGGAAGGTATCACTGCCGAGCTCGCGGTATCGATGGCAGAGATTGAAGTCACAACTGTTGATGATTTAGCAGATCTTGCAACTGATGAATTGATGGTTATCGATGGTATGGATGAAGAGACCGCCGGTAAATTGATAATGAAGGCGCGAGAAAGCTGGTTCCAGGACGAGGAACCTGCTGTAGATGAAGCTGGAGCTAAGGCCGGAGCCGAGGCCAGCGGAGGATAGAGACAATATGGCAGATGTGACCGTCAAGCAGCTGGCCGATACGGTGGGAACACCGGTCGAGAAGCTGTTGCAACAGCTAAAAGATGCGGGCGTTGAAAAAAGCGCGGCCGAGGATACCATCTCGGCTGGCGAAAAGGCGCAGCTGTTGACCTTTTTGCGCCAGTCACAGGGCGTGGAAAAGAAAGCAGCGGGTGCCAGCAAGATCACGCTAACGCGCAAAAAGCGTGGCGAGATAAAAGTTGGCGGCCCGGGTAAAAAAGCGGTCACCGTTGAGACTCGCGGCAAACGCACTTATGCCAAGCGTGATGACGCTGCGCGCGAAGAGATGGTTCGTCAGGCAGCACTGCGTCAGCAACAGGCTGAGAAAGACGAAACCAATCTTGCCCACGACTCAGCTCGCAATGAACAGCGCGACAAAGAATTAGAAGAAGAGAGAATTAAGCGTGAAGCGGAAGAAGCTGTCAGCTCTGAAGCGGAACGTGTAAAAGCTGAAGAGGAAGCCGAAGAGGCAGCGCGCGTTGCAGAAGAGCAGGCGCGTGAAGAAGCAGAAAAAGCAAGAATTGAAGCGGAAGCTGCGGCTCGTGATGCAGTTGCCGCGGCCGCCCTTGCGGAACTTACCCAAAGCGTTGAGGAAGCTGGCAAGGCGCGTGAACGTGCGGCACAGGCTGCAGCGGAAGCCGAACAGTTAAGACAACAGGAAGCGCAGCGTCGCTCTGCCTCTGGTGCCAGAAAAGGTCGCGGAGCTCCATCGGATCCGAATGTGGTCAACATGCCGCCTCCGGAAAATGGCAAACCAAGTGGAAGACGCGGACGTGGTGGCAAGTCCGGTGGCGGACGCAAAGAATTGCGCGTCTCGGGAGGCCGTGGCGGACGTCGCGAAAAACGCAGTCGTCGCGAGACCTACCAGCCGGTTGAGTCTAAGCACGGTTTTGCCAAACCAACTGCACCGGTTATTCATGATGTTGAAGTACCGGAGACCATTACCGTTGCCGAACTCGGTAACCGTATGGCGGTTAAAGCCGGTGAAGTCATCAAGACAATGATGGGTATGGGCGTGATGGCTACCATCAACCAGGTACTCGATCAGGATACTGCTGTGCTGGTAGTTGAGGAGATGGGTCACAACGCCATTATTACATCGGCAGACGATCTCGAGCTCGAGTTGCAACAGCGTTTGATGGCTGCTGCTGAAGGTGATGAAGAAAAAGAAGATCAGGTGGTGCGTGCACCGGTTGTGACTGTGATGGGTCACGTTGACCACGGTAAAACATCGCTGCTTGACTACATCCGCTCAAGCCGTGTTGCCGCAGGTGAGTCTGGTGGTATTACCCAGCACATCGGTGCATACAGTGTTGAACATGACAAAGGCTCGATAACCTTTCTCGATACACCGGGACACGCGGCCTTCAGTTCTATGCGCGCTCGTGGTGCACAGGCGACGGATATTGTTGTACTGGTAGTAGCAGCAGATGATGGTGCGATGCCACAAACCGTTGAAGCAGTTCAGCACTCACGCGCTGCCGAGGTGCCCATTATTGTTGCCGTAAACAAAATGGATAAAGAAGACGCCGATCCTGAAAGAGTCAAGAACGATCTGTCCAAACACGAAGTCATTCCGGAAGACTGGGGTGGTGACGTGATGTTTGTACCGGTCTCAGCCATTACAGGGCAGGGTGTAGACGATCTTCTCGATGCATTGCTGCTGCAGGCAGAACTGCTGGAACTTAACGCCAGACCCGATGGTCCGGCACAGGGTGTTGTAATTGAAGCGACACTCGATAAAGGCCGTGGCCCGGTTGCGACAGTCCTGGTACAGGCGGGTGAACTTAAGCGTGGTGACATCATGGTTACCGGCAAAGAGTTTGGTCGCGTACGTGCGATGTTTAACGACGCCGGTGAGTCGGTTGAGGTGGCTGGTCCTTCAACGCCTGTGCAGGTGCTTGGACTTTCCAATACACCGGAAGCGGGTACCGATATGCTGGTCTCCAAAGACGAGCGTGGTGCGCGCGAACTTGCCGATCTCCGAAACGAAAAATCGCGTGATGCCCGTCTTGCCGAACGCAAGCCTGCAAAACTTGAAGATGTGTTCTCGCAGGTTAAGAGTGGTGATCACAATACGCTGAACCTGGTTGTCAAAACTGATGTACAGGGAAGCTTTGAAGCATTGCGAGATGCGCTTGAGAACTTCTCAACAGATGAAGTATTTATTCGGGTGATCGGCGGTGGAGTGGGTGGTATCACTGAGTCTGATGCACAGCTTGCTGCTGCGTCAAACGCCGTCATGATCGGTTTTAATGTACGCGCTGATACGTCAGCCAGACGCATTATTTCCGAACAGGATATCGAGCTGCACTACGACAGCGTTATTTATGAAGTTCTCGATCGGGTTAAGGCGGCAGCCGGTTTGATGCTCGCGCCTGATATTGTTGAAAACATTATTGGTCTGGCTCAGGTACAGGATGTATTTCGCTCACCGAAGTTTGGTCACGTTGCGGGTTGCATGGTGGTTGACGGTGTTGTGCGTCGCGATGAACCAATTCGTGTACTGCGAGACAACGTTGTTATCTTTGAAGGTGAGCTTGAATCATTGCGACGCTTTAAAGATGATGTCAAAGATGTGCGCATGGGAACTGAGTGCGGTATCGGTGTGAAAAACTATACCGATATCAAAGCCGGTGACCAGATCGAGGTCTTTGAACGCAAGGAAGTCGCACGGACTCTTTAACGGCATATGGCTAAAGATTATCCTCGCAGCTACCGGGTTGCAGATCAGGTGCAGCGCGAGCTGTCAGATCTGATCAGAGACGAACTCAAAGACCCGCGCGTGCCCGACATGGTAACGGTAGCCGGTGTAGAGGTCAGTAAAGATCTGGCCAACGCCAAAGTTTATGTTTCGGCTTTTACTATTGAGAGTGAAGGTGCAGAGAAACAGAAAGATCTGATAGACGCGTTGAATCAGGGTAGCGGCTACCTGCGCAAATTGCTTGGCGGTAGAATGCGACTGCGCGCAGTGCCCGCGTTGAAGTTTTTTTATGATGAAGTGCAGCAAACAGGGTCGGTGCTTTCCAGTCTGATTGACGATGCCGTAGCTACCAATACTACAGATGCTGATCGTGAGAGCCCGGATTCTGGCATCAGTGAGACATCTGTATGGAACAAGAGTCTCTGATGCGTGCTGTAAATGGAGTTTTACTGCTGGACAAACCTTCCGGCGTGACTTCAAACGGCGTGTTACAGAAAGTTCGCAAGATGTACGGTGCAAAAAAAGCAGGTCACACGGGAAGTCTTGATCCTTCTGCAACCGGTATGTTGCCTGTTTGCTTTGGTGAAGCGACTAAACTGTGCGGCTATATGCTTGACGCCGAAAAAACCTATACCGTAACAGCGTTGCTGGGTGTCACCACCGACACAGAAGATGCAGACGGTGAAGTATTGACCACATCAGAAGTACCATCGATTACAGAACAACAGATGCGTGAAGCGGTTAATTCTTTTCACGGTGAGCAGATGCAGAGACCACCTGTGTACTCCGCTATTAAAAAAGACGGTGTGCGGTCCTACAAGCTTGCGCGCGACGGAGTGGAGGTGGAGCTTGAGTCACGGGCGATCAACGTTAAAGAAATTGCGCTGACCAAATTTTCGGACACCACATTCAGTTTGAAGTTGCGTGTTTCAAAGGGCACCTATATACGATCAATCGTGCGCGATATCGGTGAACACTTTGGCTGTGGTGCGCACGTTACAGATCTGCGCCGCCTGGCGGTGTCACCCTTTGACGACAATGCAATGTTCAGTCTTGAGGAGATCCAGTCGGCGGAAAACGCAGACGAACTCCTGCTGGCGACCGATCAGGTAATCGCTGACTGGCGCTCGATAATCGTCAATGACGATACTGCCTTCAGATTCAGAAACGGATCCAGGCCTGAATACAATGAAATAAAAGCAAATACTGCTGAAGAGCTCTTCAGGGTCTATAATGCCGGTAATAAGTTTCTCGGCCTGGGCAGAGTTGCCGATGGTCGGCTTGAGACGGTCAGGCTGATTGGCGGCCAGCTCAATAACAATTCACCGGAAGCGCCGGAAGCGCCGGAAGCGCCGGAAGCGAGTACAACTGCCGGAAATTCAGCAGGTACATCGCCGTAATGACACAGTTTCTTTTTAACCGCAAATGCCTGGCATTTGCATCTTTCATCCAACCAGCAGATGCTGGCAAAAATTAGTTGGAGATACCAAATGGGATGTTTAAGCGCCGCGCAAACGGCGGAGATTATCGACGCACATAAGCGCGACTCCTCGGACACGGGGTCACCGGAAGTTCAAGTAGCCTTGTTGTCCGCGAGAATCACACATTTGACGGAACACTTCAAAGCCCACAAACACGATCACCATTCCAGACGTGGATTGCTGCGCATGGTTAATCAACGCCGCAAGCTGCTCGACTACCTGAAGCGCAAAGACCAAACTCGCTATCAGGATCTCATCGGGAAACTAGGCCTCCGCCGCTAGACGCACGCAGACCATAACCTAAGGAATTCAAGTGAATCCAGTAATCAAGAAATTTCAGTTTGGCGGCCAAGAGGTCACCATGGAGACAGGGGAGATTGCACGACAAACTTCCGCTGCAATCAAGATAAGCATTGGCGATACGATGGTTCTGGTATCAGCCGTGGGCAAAAAGGATGTGAAGCCGGGACAGGATTTTTTCCCGCTAACAATTAACTACCAGGAACGTACTTATGCCGCCGGTAAAATACCGGGTGGCTTTTTTAAGCGTGAAGGCAGACCCAGTGAAAGTGAGACACTCATTTGTCGATTGATCGATCGGCCGCTGCGTCCATTGTTTCCTAAAGACTTCCGCAATGAAGTTCAGGTTATCCCGACTGTGATGTCGCTCGATCCTGAAATTCAGGCAGACATAGCAGCGATGCTTGGTGCGTCTGCAGCACTTGCCTGTTCCGGTATGCCTTTTATGGGTCCGATTGGTGCGGCACGCGTTGGCTACATTGATGGCGGATACGTTCTTAACCCAACGAGCTCGCAGGTTGCTGAATCGCAGCTTGATCTGGTTGTTGCAGGTACAGAAAACGCGGTACTGATGGTTGAATCAGAAGCGGATACGCTGCCTGAAGATGTCATGCTGGGTGCTGTTGTATTTGGCCATGAGCAAATGCAGGTAGCGATCAGGGCAATCAATGAACTGGCCGCTGAAGTTGGCACTGAAGCCTGGGACTGGACAGCTCCTGAGAAAGATGAGTCACTGGCAGCCAAAGTAGCAGCGCAGGCTGAAGCCGGTGTCACTGACGCCTACAGCACTGCCGATAAAATGGAACGTCAGAACAAAATGTCTGCGGTGAAAGAGGCAGCAGTGGCAGCATTGGTTACTGAAGACGATTCCTCACCATCGGCGGCTGATGTTAAAAGTGCGGTATCTTCGATTGAAAAATCAGTCGTTCGCAGCCGTATTCTTGCAGGCGAAAGGCGTATTGATGGCCGAGACACGCGCACCGTCAGACCCATCACGGTTAAAACCGGATTGCTGCCACGTGTTCATGGCTCTTCGTTATTTACCCGTGGTGAAACACAGGCGATTGTTGCAGTTACACTGGGTACTACTCGTGATGCCCAGATCATTGATGCGCTCGAAGGTGAGCGGCGCGATGCATTTATGCTGCACTACAACTTTCCTCCGTACTGTGTTGGCGAAACCGGTTTTGTCGGTTCACCAAAGCGTCGCGAGATTGGTCACGGTAAATTGGCTAAACGTGGTGTGCAGTCCGTTATGCCTGACGAAGAGAATTTTCCGTACACTGTTCGTGTGGTCTCGGAAATCACTGAATCAAATGGTTCGAGCTCCATGGCCAGTGTCTGTGGTTCGAGCCTTGCGATGATGGACGCCGGTGTGCCTCTGAAAGCACCTGTTGCAGGTATTGCCATGGGTCTTATTAAAGAAGACAACCGCTTTGCAGTGCTCAGTGACATCCTCGGTGACGAAGATCACCTGGGTGACATGGATTTCAAAGTTGCCGGTTCTGAAAATGGTATCACTGCACTGCAGATGGATATCAAGATTGACGGTATTACCTCTGAAATCATGGAAGCGGCACTGGAACAGGCAAAAGAAGGACGTCTGTTTATTCTGGGTGAGATGAACAAGGTACTGTCATCACCTCGTGAAGAGTTGTCTGAGCATGCGCCACGTTTCATCACAGTTAAAATTCATCCTGAAAAGATCGCTGCTGTGATCGGTAAGGGTGGTGCAGTGATTCGTGCATTGACTGAAGAGACTGGTGCGACAATCGATATTGGCGATGATGGTGTTATCAAAATCGCGTCAAGTGACCGTGTTGCCGGTGAAGAAGCCAAGCGTCGCATCGAGCAGATCACAGCTGATGTAGAAGTCGGCACTATTTACGAAGGTAAAGTTCAAAAGATTATGGACTTCGGTGCTTTCGTGAATATTCTGCCAGGCAAAGACGGGCTTGTGCATATTTCGCAAATCTCTGAAAACCGGGTACAAAACGTAGCCGATGAGCTTAGTGAAGGTCAGACCGTAAGAGTTAAAGTTCTTGAGGTAGACAAGCAGGGTCGTATTCGACTGAGCATGAAGGCGGTCGCCGGTGAAGGCGAAGCGGCACCAGCGCCTGAAGTGACCTGATTGACCTTGTGTGGTTCAGTTAGACTAACGGGCTGCTTTTGCAGCCCGTTTTCGTTGCACATCTCTTTGTTCAACACCTGATCAGGACGGTTGGTTTTTTCGCGAGATGCACAAGACATACGAAACTTACATGAAAGAATGTCTGAAGCTCGCAACCAGCGCTTCAGATGCTGGTGAAGTTCCCGTTGGTGCGATTGTGGTACGCGATGATGAAATCATTGCAAAGGCTCGTAACGCACAGATTGGTGATTGTGATCCTACTGCACATGCAGAGGTATCTGCATTGCGTGCTGCATCACTTGCAACAGGCAACTATCGTCTGCCCGGTTGTACACTCTACAGTACGGTCGAACCATGCCTGATGTGCGCTGGTGCAATGCTGCATGCACGGGTCGAACGTGTAGTCTACGGTGCATCTGAGCCGCGTGCCGGGGCAGCGTCAGGACGGGTAAACTACTTTATGGAAATGGCACATTTGCACAAGCTGGAAGTGGTTGGTGGCGTGCTGGAAGAAGAGTGCCGTGATTTGATGCAGAAGTTTTTCAAAGATCGCAGAAATAAAAGGTAAATCGATTCCGGCCTCTGTAGCTACTGCACCGCAGCTACTGCGCTGTGTTTATAGTATTGGGTTTATAGTATTGGGTTTACCGTATTGGGTTTACTGTATTGGGATTCTCATGGTGTTATCTAAATTGACGCAAGTCTCACTTTTCAGGGCAATCTCTACGTGGATAAATTCCGTGTAGCTGGAGGAAAAGGATTTTCGACAGCGTTGTGATTGCCGTTAACTTGTTGAATTACAAACAGATAAAACAGTCCTGCCATTAGTACTCGCATTCATATCACACTCCCTTGATCCCATTGTAAAGAATGACATCGCATAGTCGCTAGATTTATGACGTGGTGTTGATTTTTTTAGCGCCTGGCTTTGACTCGCAACCGCGAGTAACAAGCCGTGGAAAAGGTGGTGTAAGTGAGCGTAGTGTCAGAGCATTCGAGTGATGGAGAAGAGGTAACTGTCTCCGTAGCGGGTCGGTTTGACTATCGAATTTACGATAGCTTCAAAGCGTCATTCAGCGAGATCGATGAAGATCGAAAGACCGTTAATGTCGATTTGAGCAAAACCGATTACATGGATAGCAGCGCCCTGGGCATGCTGCTTATGTTGCGTGAGCACGTTGGTCGTGCGGCCAAAGTCTGGCTGGTGAAACCACCTCCGGATGTTATGCGAGTGCTGACCATTGCAAACTTCGATAAGCTATTTTCGATTCGCAACTAGCTGAAGCCCTGCAGGCAGGCGCACAGGGAATTAAAAGATTGTGTTAAACACAGAAGTAAATTCTTTGTGTTGGAAGTTCGAAAAGCACGAGTTGGCCGATCCTGATCTGATAGATAAACTTGTGCTGTCTCTTTGCGATACAAGCGGTATTAGCTATCCTGATTTCAAACTAAACCTTCTGATCAGTGAATTGATCACAAACGCTATTGATCATGGCGTGCTTTGTCTGGATTCCCGACTGAAAAACAGTGACGCGGGATTTAAAGACTATTACAACGAGCGTGCGACACGACTGGAGGCAATCTCCGCAGGTTGGGTATCGGTAACCGCAACGTGGGTAGATGCCAACACGCTAAGAATTTCTGTACAGGATAGCGGTGCAGGTTTTGACTACAAGAGTGCAGTTAAAGAATTTGCGGGTGACAGTCGATTGTATGGCCGCGGCTTGGCTATTATTCAAAGTCTTTGTAAATCGATGCTTCATATCGGATGCGGCAACTGTACGATTGTAGATTTTGAAGTGGCAAGTTCGAAAGTGGCGCTCTCGGAAGTCTCACAATAAATTAGCCTGGTTGTTTTTGAGGTGTGTTGTTAGTTAACTACTTTTAGAGTCGGCAGTGTCAACTGTGCCGGACTTTTCGACGGTAAGCGAGGATCCATCGGTTCCTGTGACTGTAAGCACTGATCCGGCAGGAGTATCCTCACCGGTCAATCGCCAGCGTGTATCACCTATCATCACACTTCCGACTCCATTGACTATTGGCTCCTGCAGTGTAATGACCCTGCCTTTGTGGGAGTCAGCACGGCGGTTCAGTGTTGGGTGAGAAGTTTCATCGTCTGCTTTGTTGTTATAAAAATATCGGCCGGTTAAAGTCACAAAGACTGCAAGTAGAGCAAACAGCGCAAGCTGAAGCTGCCAGCTCATATCGGGTAACAGCCAACTGAAAATACCGGTGATTATTGCCGCAATTGCGGGCCAGAGAAGAAAGCTTGTCGGTGCAAAAATTTCCAGTACAAACAACACCACAGCTATTGTAAGCCAGTGCCAATGTGTTAGTTCGGTGCCGAGTAGTTCCACTAGTGTAAGCCCTGTTCTGTTCTTTTAGGTTCAACCCTGCCAGTCAAAGCTGGCGGTAGCTGACTGTTATTGCCGTTACTATCATTCAGGGTTTGTCATTCAGGCCCTCAGCGGCGCTTTTTGCAAGCTCCGCAATGCCGCCAATGCTGCTGATGATTCCGGATGCTTCCAATGGCATGTAAACAGTTTTTTGATTTGGCGAGAGGGCCATCTCTTTTAATGAGTCGACATACTTTTGAGCGATAAAGTAGTTAAGCGCTTTTGCATCGCCACTGCTAATGGCTTCCGATACGAGTGCGGTTGCTTTGGCTTCAGCTTCTGCCTCGCGTTCACGTGCTTCGGCAATTCTGAACGCTGCTTCCCGCGCACCTTCCGCCTCAAGAATTGCGGCCTCCTTGTTTCCCTCTGCCATGAGGATTGCAGCTTCGCGTTCACCCTCTGCATTTAATACCGAGGCGCGCTTCTCGCGCTCGGCTTTCATTTGCTTGGCCATTGAGTCGACGAGATCTTTTGGTGGCGCGATATCCTTGATCTCTATACGTATAATCTTTATGCCCCAGGGTGAGGTGGCATCATCTACCACTGACATCAGCCGCGCGTTTATCTGATCTCTGTGTGACAGCAATTCATCAAGCGTCATGGAGCCCATCACCGTTCGGATATTGGTCATGACCAGATTGAGTACCGCAGACTCCAGTTTGCTTACTTCGTAGGCGGCTTTGACTGCATCGAGCACCTGAAAGTAGACAACGCCGTCCGCCTGGACGACGGCGTTGTCTTTGGTGATCACATCCTGTGACGGTACAGCCTGCACTTGTTCCATCATGTTCATGGTGTGGCCGATTCGGTCGAAGAACGGAACGACAAGGTTCGGCCCGGGGGTCAGGGTGCGGGTGTATTTGCCAAAGCGTTCGACCGTACTCTCAGTTCCCTGGCGAACTACTTTGAATGTGGTGGCAACAAAGATAATAGCGAGCACCACGAGTGCAATGACAAAACCTGAAGCAAAATCCACGTCTGGTCTCCTTGGAGATACCGGCTGGGGAGTTACCGGCTGATTTACAGAAAAATAAAGATAACTCCACAAGATACAGCAGTTTAAAACCAGATAGTGACCAGCTAAATTCGAGTATGATTACAACTTCAACAACCCGATTCACGAGTTGCCAGCAATGCCTTTAGAAAACCAAATTTCCCTGGCCGAACTGGGCATTGTCGCGATTACTTTTGATCTGGACGACACCCTCTGGCCCTGTGCACCGGTGATACAAGCGGCAGAACAGGTGTACTTTGACTGGATAGATAAAAGGTTTCCTGAAATTACCAGCCAATACAGCCTGGCCGACATGATCGCTATGCGTCGATCAATTCTGGACTCAGAACCGCTGCTTAAAAACGATGTTACCGAGCTTCGTCGTCGTGCAACGGTGGCATTGATGCAGCCATTTGGTGCCAGTGAAGAAGATATGGCAGAGGCTATGCGAGTATGTATTGATGCACGGCAGCAGATCACTTTTTACGATGAAGTCCTGACTGCATTGCAGCAGTTGTCGTTTCACTATCGACTGGGTTCTATTACCAACGGCAACGCCAGTCTTGAGGCCATTGGTGTGGGTCACTTGTTTGATGTTGAACTGGCCGCGACGATGGAGCTGCCGGCAAAGCCTGCAGCTGACATGTTTCTAAGCGCTTGTAAGGTGCTTGGTACGCAGCCAGAGCGAGTGCTGCACGTGGGTGATCATCCGCAGAACGATGTTGCAGCGGCCAGAATGGTTGGTTGTAAAACAGCGTGGATTACCAGAACAGATGAGATCTATCCGGAAGATGCGGTGCCGGCTGATCTGTCTATCGTTAATTTGAATGAACTGGTAAAACTTGCACCACCCATTCCCGGGTAGTATTGGCCCAGGTAGTATAGGTAAGGGTAACACTGTTTGGGTACTGCCTGCATCGTATACGCGTTAAATACTGCTATCTGTTTTTAAGTTTGCCAAGCATCTCGTCAATAGCGTGAGTGATGGTCCGGAGTTCAGATGGGCTCGATAGTCTGTGGTCTGCGTCTTTAATTAACGTAAGCTTGATATCGTCGGACTGAATAGTTTCCATTAGTGAGGCCGACAGAGCATACGGTACGTCCGGATCACTGGTGCCGTGCAACAGGTGCACAGGTGCATTCAACGCAAAAGGCTTATCCAGTACACAGTGTTTGCGGCTTTGTTCAATCAGATGTGCGCTGATCGGGTAGGGTGATCCGTCATCGTAGTCTGACGGAAAGTACAGTGTTTCGCCTTTATTCAGTGCATCGCGTTGAGCGTTGCTCATTGCAGGCAGTAGCAGTTTTTCAGTGAAGTCGGGTGCGGCAGCTATTGTAATCAGCCCGGCTACCTGTGTGCTGCGCTGTTTGGCGAGCAGTGTTGCTATCCAGGCCCCCATGCTTGATCCGATAACAATAGTATTGTTTGGTGCCGCGGTTGTATGATCGAAAACGCACAGTGCATCACTCAGCCAGCTGCCAATATCGCCTTCTTCAAATGAGCCTTCAGAGCTTCCATGACCGCTGTAGTCAAAACGGGTAAAAGACAGGTTGTTCCCACGGCTGTAGTCTTCAAGTGCCAGTGCTTTCAAGCCCTGCATGCTCGACTTGAATCCACCACAAAAGAAAAGTGATGCGTTGGTGTTGCTCGTGCTGCCGGTATGCACGTAGGCCAGGCGTCGATTGTTATGGTTAATAGTCGAGTGTTGCAACGGCTGTTTGTCTTTGGTGGTTATATTCGCTTGTAAATAAAGATTGGGTGGTAAATGTATGTGAGGCCGGTAAACCATGTATGTGAGGCGACAATCATACGAGCAGGGAGGCTCGGCGTAAAACAGGGAGTTTGCTACTGCGGAAGATTCAGCAACCAGTGTGGACCTAATGTATAAACAATGGCCTTACAAAACCCGTGTGCACGGACTGGTTGCTGACTAAGTATTTTCTACAGATACAAGTCAGCATCTGCATAGTTTGCCAGTTCAGTCAAAATTCTTATGACCTGAACTGTGGTGCGCTGAAATATAAAGCGCTAAACCTGGCTTATTTTTAGGCTGCAACTACCTTTGTTGCACAAGGGCCTTTGTCACCCTGACTTACTTCGAACTCTACCGCTTGTCCGTCGTTCAATGTGGCGTAGCCACCATCATTCTGGATTTCAGAGAAGTGCACGAAAAGATCTTTTCCACCGTCTTCCGGTGTGATGAATCCGTAGCCCTTGTCTGCGTTAAACCACTTGACTGTACCTTTACTCATTGCTGGATGTTCCTGTATTCAAAAAGTGCGTGTTCGATTATTTCGGTTGAATCAAAGCAGCTGTTCTCTTGAAACTACCTGAAACTTAAAGAACAGATGCCACAAAGCCTGCCCGGTACACGCAACGGGATGGATTTGAGCGGGGAAATAGAATGAAGCGATATTATTGATTTGCACGTCTTTCGTAATTAATACCTGCATGGATATCGTTCAATGTGCAAACGTATTCAATGTGGGTAGGAATTATGAATCTCTGGTAACACTTAGTGTGCAGTGTATCACGATTGTTAGCCTGGCGAAGGATAAATCAAGCGTGTTAAGCAGGTGATATTTTTAGGAATAATTTCCGGGAATTTGAAGGTATTACTAAAGATTAATGGTTGTCTGGACAACTCATTAAGCCTTTGGAGACGGAACTATTGCCGCTTTGGTTTCGCGCAATATTACATTTGGTCGGGCCATCCGGAAATACTGTCAGGAAATACTGTCAGGAAAAACTGTCAGGAAATACTGCTTGTAAAACACCCGAAACAGTCGTGTGACTTCTCGGACAGCATCAGGCATTTAACGTGCAAGTTCGTGGACACAGGCTAAACTATTGCACGCTTTACGCACTGAGCATCTCAAGCGCAGGCATGACACGATTCGGAGAACCTAATGGCATCACAAGAACAAAAAGACGAGAAAACGAGCGCTTCAGTCGCGGAAAAGCTTTTTAATGCGCGAAAAGTCCTTATTTGTGAGGAAATAAACCAAAAAATGGCCAAGCGGGTGATGGCTGAAATGCTGGCTTTGGCAGAGTCTTCTGCTGACCCGATTCATCTGTTTGTGAATAGCCAGGGTGGTCATGTGGAAGCGGGTGACAGCATCCACGACATCATTACCTACATTGAGCCAGTGGTGAAAGTGATTGGTACCGGTTACGTTGCAAGTGCCGGAACTCACATTTTTCTTGCGGCGGAAAAAGCAGATCGCTATTGCCTGCCGAATACCCGCTTCCTGATTCACCAGCCGTCGGGCGGTGCTGGTGGCAGCGCATCCGACATTGCCATTCAGGCTGAGCAAATCGTCAAGATGCGAGAGCGGCTGGCTCAGGTAATCAGTACTCGAACGGGAACTGATATTGATCGAGTCCGTCTGGATATCGAACGCGATAAGTGGATGGATACCGATGAAGCCATTGAATATGGCCTGGTAAGCCAGGTTGTGCAGAACAGCAGCCAGATTGTCTGAGGCCGGATTGTTTTGGAAACTGACCCGGGTTTGAATTGACCCGGTTTGAATTGACCAGGCCTTACGTTAACCCGGATCTGTTTACCCGGAGCTGTTTACCAGGAGCATGTTCTCCCGAATCTGTTCTATTGAGCCGCTGACTCCTCCAGCAGCGGTTCAATAACCTCCCATACATTCGCAAGCATCAAAGGCTGCGCTTTGGCGCTTGGGTGAATGCCATCTGATTGAAACCATTGCGCCGTTGCATCCATACCGGCAAATAACGACGGTACAAGTGCCGCGTCTGTTTCTTCTGCGGCGGTGACAAATGCACTGGCGAAAAGTTTGTTGTACTGCTTGCCATAATTGCCCGGCAACTGCACCGAAACCACCACCGGGATAGCACCATAGTCGTTCGCGAGCTCAGCCATCGAGACAAGGTTTGCCTTTAACTTTTTGACTGACAGACCGCGCAAGCCGTCGTTGCCACCGAGTTCAATGATCAGCATTCGCGGCTGATACTCAGCCAGCAGGCCACTCAGCCTGCCGAGCCCGTTTGCCGTTGTGTCACCGGTAACACTCGCGTTTATTACTTTCAGCGTAAATTCATTGTCATCAAGTGTATTCTGCAACTGAGCTACCCATCCGTCTTCGACAGATAATCCGTAGGCTGAGCTGATGCTGTCACCGAGAACCAGAATGGTATCCTGTGACTGGTCGTCTGCGTGCACACCTGCAACTGTCAGCCACAGACACAGTAATAGTAATACTGGTACGGTCATCAATCTGGCCAGCAGGCGATTTGCACGGCTTGTATTATTCATATCAACTATTATCTTCAGTGTTGTTAAATTTTTGCATAGAGACTGGTCTGAGAACTGAACGTAACGCGCCCTTGTCTGTCCATTCCGGGGGTCCAGTGGGAGATCCGTGCCAGAGTTCGGTGCCAGAGGTTAGTGCCGGAGTTCCCTGAAGGACGCGCTTTGCTGCAAGTTCGCGTTTTGCTGCAAGTTCGCGCTTTGCTGCAAGTTCTCAGGACATGTGAGCAAAACTCTAAGTGAATTCCTTTTCAAATGTGTACATTAGAATGTTAAATGTGCACGACACAACCATTTTCAACGGGCATTATCAATTTTGATCATTACTGCACGCGATGTTTGCAAAGTTGTTCCCACTGGAGAAGGTGAGCTCAAAATTCTCGATAACGTAGATCTGGATCTACAGGCCGGTGAAGTACTGGCGATTGTAGGGCCGTCCGGTTCTGGCAAGTCGACCTTGCTCGGTGTACTCGCAGGGCTTGATTCCGCATCATCCGGGTCAGTGTTGCTTCAGGATCAGCCTCTTCACACTCTGGACGAAGACGGGCGTGCCGCGGTGCGTGCGGGTTCTGTCGGGTTTGTGTTTCAGTCATTCCAGCTGCTACCCGGGTTGAGTGCGCTTGAAAATGTCATGTTGCCACTTGAGCTTGCCAACATTGCCGATGCCAGATCCCGAGCACACCAGCAATTGGCCGCCGTAGGTCTTGAAGATCGGCTTGGCCATCTGCCGGCACAACTATCCGGTGGTGAACAGCAACGTGTTGCCGTGGCACGGGCCTTTGTAGTTACACCAAGTGTATTATTTGCCGATGAGCCAACGGGCAATCTCGATCGCGCCACAGGGGACAAAATTATCGACCTGATGTTCCGGTTGCGCGCTGAACACAATACCGCACTGGTACTGGTTACTCATGATCAGAGTCTTGCAGCCCGTTGTGACCGAGTATTGTCAATGCAGGATGGTCGCCTGCAGTGAGCGCTGACATTAATACCGCGAACGGTAACACCACCAATGGCAATAACCCTGGCCGTGACTTTGGTTTAGCTCTTCGACAGTTGCGTCGCGAGTTTCGGTTGTCCGAATACCTGGTGTTGATATTTGCACTCATACTATCCGTCGCTGCAGTGACCTCTGTTGGTTTTTTTGCCAATCGGGTTGAACGAGCCATGGCAGCACAGGCTGCAACACTGTTAGCAGCGGACGCAGTACTGAGATCACGGTCACCTATAAGTCAGGCCGTACGCGATCGCGCCAGTGAAGACTCACTGCAAACTGCAGACGTAACCGAGTTCCCGAGTGTTGTTCTGACGCAGGAGGGTGAAACAGCGCTGGTCTCGGTAAAGTCCGTCAGTTCAAATTACCCGTTGCGAGGTGAGATAAAGCTTTCATTAAAGCTATATGGTGCCGAGCAATCCGCCAGCGATGCACCTGAACCCGGCACAGTCTGGATAGATCCGCGGCTTGCCGGAAGTTTGCAGGTGGCAGTCGGTGATACGTTGTCGCTGGGGGATTCGCAAGTGAAAATCTCAGCGCTGATTGCATTCGAGCCTGATCGCTCCCCTGATGTTTTTCAAATGGCACCGCGATTGATGATGAATAATCTCGATCTTGACAGCAGCGGTCTGTTGGGAGAGGGCAGTCGCGCTCGCTATCGACTGTTGGTGGCCGGTACTGAATCGCAGGTGAGTTCGTTTGCGAGCTGGGTTGACGTCACTGATGATCCGGACACGCGTTTGCGTTTAGTTGGTGAAGGTCGACCGGCAGTACAGTCGGCATTGATCAACGCGAGAAGATTTTTGGGCCTGGCCGCAGCTGTTGCTGTGTTGTTGTCATCCGCCGCAGTGGCACTGGCGGCAAGACAAATTGCCGAACGCGATATGAATACCGGTTCGCTAATGCGTACCTTTGGTGCAAGTGCTAACACGGTGCTGCGTGTTGTATTGATACGTCTTGGCCTCATTGCTTTGATTGCAGCAATAACAGGAAGTATTGTCGGCTACCTTGCTCAGTATGGATTGTCTTCACTGCTCGGCCAGTGGTTTGCAGCCGAACTGCCATCACCTTCATTGACACCACTGTTCGGTGGAATGATGTGCGCGGTTCTGGCGCTGGTTGGATTTTGCCTGCCTTCACTGGTACGCGCGGTTGATACTCCCGTGCTGCAGGTGTTACGTCGTGACCTGCCGGTTGCAAAACCATCAACGTTATTGGCTGTATCCAGTGCATTGATCGCACTGGGACTATTGCTTATGTGGCTGACCCGCGACTGGAAACTGGGCTTGTTGTTACTGTTGGGTATGTTGCTCGTTGTGTTCATTCTGATTGTTATATCCAGATTACTGGTTGAGCTTTCTGTAAGAGTGGAGTCTGACTACCTGCGCCGAGCGCTTGAAAGTCTGCGCAGACGCCCTGCAAGTGTCAGTTTGCAGATTGCAGCTTTCAGTGTTGGACTGCTTGCGATTTTGTTGCTGACACTGGTGCGCAACGATGTGCTCGGTACCTGGGAAAGACAAATACCCGAAGATGCACCCAACTTTTTTCTGGTAAACATACAGCCGGACGAAGTGCAGAGTATGCAGCAGTTTCTCGGCAGTCGCGGGATTGAAAACAACGCGGTTTATCCAATGATTCGAGCAAGACTTGAATCAATAAACGGCACCGCGCTCGATGAAATTAAGTTTGATGACAGGCACGGTGAACGATTTGCTGATCGCGATCACAATTTGTCCTATCTTGCTGAACAGAGACAGGATAACGAAATTATAGAGGGCGACTGGTGGGGCAGTGACCCTGAAATGCCACTGTTTTCGATCGAGGAAGATTTTGCCAGTGACATCGGTATTGGTATGGGTGACGATTTGCAATTTCGCATCGCAGATAAACTAATGACCGGGCAGGTAGCAAATATTCGCAAGGTAGACTGGGAATCCTTTGCCGTTAACTTCTTTGTTGTTGGTACACCATTGGGTCTTGACGACAAACCGGCAAGCTTTGTCAGCAGTGTTTACGTTCCGGATCGGCAGGGTGAGTTTATTCGCGATCTTGTCTCTGAGTACGGTGGCGTTACGGTGGTTGAGATCGGCACCATGGTGGAACGCATTACCGGTATTATTGATCGTGCGGCACTTGCAGTTCAGTATGTGTTTCTGTTTACGCTCCTGGCCGGTCTGTTGGTTCTGTGGGCATCGGTGCTTGCCAGTCGGCGGGAACGTTTTCGAGAGGCGGCAATTTTGCGCACACTCGGTGCGTCAAGAGCTTACCTTGCGAGCAGCACAACACGGGAATTTACCCTTATTGGACTACTGGCGGGCTTAATTGCATCCACGGTGGCTGCAGTCATTGGCTGGTTGATCATAGAACGGGTGATGGAGTTGTCTTATGAATTCAATCCGGTGATCTGGATTGTCGGTGTTGCAGCCGGAGTTGCCGGTGTGCTCATCGCAGGTAAACTTGCGACCCGACCAGTATTAAACCAGTTGCCAATTGCGGTGCTGCAATCGCAGGTATAATCCTGCGGTATGCGCCACTCCTACGAACCCGATCTGGATCGACTTTCCACGCCCGAAAAGACGCTCGAGTATCTCGCTGCCGACAGCAGCGAAAAGCAATTCGCACAGCTGCAAAAGACTATTGCGCTTGTCGCAGGGGTAGCCGGCCCCGATTCATTGGTCGACCGGTTTGAAGCAGCAGGACTTTTAAAAGAACTCGGATCAGATCATCACACGATAGTTGCGGCAATTCTCGGCGGCTCAACCGCCCGTCATGGATTGAGCCTTGAGTCTATTGTCGACGAGGTAACCGCCCCTCAGATGATGCTGATCAAGAACGTTCGCTGGCTGAACAGCTTTAATGTTGCCGGGCGTGCTGATGATCAGGCGGGTAACAGCAGGCAGGCAGAGCGCGTCAGACAACTGATTCTGGTAATGGTCGAAGACGTTCGTGCGCTGTTGGTAAAGCTCGCGTTTCGGGTGTGTCGCATTAAAAGATTATTGCGTGAGCCAACAGACGATGCACGTATTGTTGCCAGAGATACGCTGGAAGTCTATGCACCACTGGCTAACCGGCTTGGTGTCGCACAGCTTAAATGGCAGCTTGAAGATCTGTCTTTTCGATTACTCGAACCTGATATTTACAAGCGCATAGCCAAATCACTGGAAGAGCGACGCGAAGATCGCGAAAAATACATTGGTGACTTTGTTGATCTGCTGGTTGCGAAACTGCATGACGGTGGCCATGAAAGTATCGAAGTCGTTGGTCGTCCCAAACATCTGTACTCTATTTGGCGAAAAACACAACGCAAGCGGGTAGAGGTATCTGACCTCTTCGATGTGCGTGCTGTACGGGTACTTGTGGGTACATTGCAGGAGTGCTATTCGGTACTCGGTATTGTTCACAGCACCTGGCAGCATCTGCCAGGTGAGTTTGATGACTACATAGCCAACAAGAAAGAGAACGGATACCAGTCGCTGCATACAGCTATCATCGGACCCAATGGTAAAGCCGTTGAAATACAGATCCGCACCAAGCATATGGATGAAGAGGCGGAGCTCGGGATTGCTGCACACTGGCGTTATAAAGAAGGCAGTGGTCAGGATACGCGTTTACAAAAGAGTATTAACTCACTGAGAACACTGCTCGACAGCAAAGAAGTTAACGACGAAACACTACTTGAAGCATTCAACACCGATGTGTTCGCAGACCGCGTCTATGTGTTTACACCAAAAGGAGAGGTGATAGATTTGCCGGCCAACTCGACATCGCTGGACTTTGCCTATCACGTTCACACAGAAATAGGGCATCGTTGCCGTGGTTCCAAAGTCAATGGCCGGATCGTGCAACTGGGACATAAACTCGCCAATGGTGATCAGGTAGAAGTGCTTACCGGAAAGCTTGCGAACCCAAGCCGTGACTGGATGAACAAGTCGCTGGGTTTTCTGCAAACCAGCCGGGCCCGTGGAAAAGTGCGTGCATGGTTTAATGTGCGTGATCAGCAAACACACTTTGAAGACGGTAAAGGCATTGTCGAACGTGAGATCAAAAGGCTCAACGCTCGCGGGCTCGACTATGACGCGCTGGCACAGAGGTTAAGCTTCGAAAAACCAGACAACTTATACAGAGCGATTGGACGTGGTGATGTCAGTCACTCGAAAGTCGCGACTGCTATCAATGCAATGCTGGCACCTGAACTCCAGCTGGAAGCAGCACCCAGGACACGTAAGCCGCGTCGCAACAAAGATGATGCAATTGAAGTCGCAGGTGTCGGCAGTTTACTAACCCAGATGGCCGCCTGTTGCAGCCCGGTGCCCTATGATCCGATCATCGGTTTTATTACTCGCGGCAAAGGCGTGACAGTACATCGCCGCGATTGCAATAACATTCTGAATTTAAGATCCCACGAACAGTTGCGTCTGGTAGAGGTTGACTGGGGTGGTGAGTCGATTGGAGAGTATCAGGCAGGTCTTGAACTGGTAGCGTATGACAGACAGGGACTGTTGCGCGATATTACTTCATCGATTACCAATCAGGGTGTGACTGTCTCGGCTCTTAACACCCGTACCGACACCACCGACCTGACGGCACATATGAGTATTACCGTTAACATCAACAGCATTGAACAGCTTGTTACCTTAATGGATAAACTGCGGCAGCTGCGCAATGTTATCTCAGTCGAAAGACAGCGTGAAGTGATCGGTGGTAAAGAGAATGCTTAAGCAGGAGCGTGCAGATTACGTGCGCCAACGGCTTAATGAACTGTATCCGGAAACGCCGATTCCATTGGATCATACCGATGCGTATACCTTGCTGGTGGCGGTATTGCTGTCTGCGCAGTGCACGGATAAAAGAGTCAATGAAGTAACTCCAGCGCTTTTTAAACTGGCAAATAACCCGCACGATATGGCTCGCAAAAAAGCGATCGATGTCGAGAAAATTATAAAGCCCTGCGGTCTTTCACCACGCAAGTCGCGTGCGATTGTCGAATTGTCCAACATAATTGTCGACCAGCATGACGGTGAAGTACCGCAGTCGTTTGAAGCGTTGGAAGCGCTGCCCGGGGTGGGTCACAAGACTGCCTCTGTAGTTATGAGTCAGGCTTTCGGGGTGCCCGCGTTTCCGGTGGATACCCACATACATCGGCTGGCGCAACGATGGGGCCTGACCAAAGGTAAAAATGTCACCCAGACCGAAACAGATTTAAAAAAGTTATTTCCGAAAGAAAGCTGGAACAAGCTGCATTTGCAAATAATTTTCTACGGGCGCGAGCATTGTACAGCGCGCGGCTGCGATGGATTGGTGTGCGAGATTTGCTGTGGGTGTTATCCCAATCGACGCACGCCACCTAAGGTAAAATCCGCATAACAATTTCCCTGCTCAGCTGTGCATAGTGCAACATGAACGTCGCGATCTAATTTAAATCCAAAGGCCTGTTTTCTACAATTGTCTATGGAACTGCTTGGGCGTAGAGCTGATGATCGATGTAATTAACTTTTTCGGTGCAGCTGTATAGGGGACATAATAGTCTGGATCGGTACCCTCCGATCGGAGGGTGTCTGCAAAAGCTTTAAGAATTGCCAGCTCAGTTTTGCTCAACTCAACTCAACTCAATTAAAGATTCACGATGCACAATCTCGGTCTGCAGCTCTATGCTTTGTGGACGATTATCGGATAGTAACTCCAACATCAGTCTGGCAGCTGACCTTCCCATTTCAAGTTGTGGCACTCTGACTGTCGTGAGCGCTGGTGACACAACCGTCGCAAGCGCAATATCATCAAAACCGGTGACCGAGACTTCACCCGGTATTTCTACGCCGAGCTTTTTGGCGCGAACTATTGCGCCTGCAGCGAGTACGTCGTTACCGCAGACAATGGCAGTCGTTTGTTTGTGGCGACTCATGATGGCTTCAAACGCATCGCCACCTGCGTCGAGTGTGTAATCGGTTTCAATAACCGCCAGCAGTTTCGCGTCCTTTTGAGCGGCAACGGCATCTTTAACACCTGCTATGCGATTTTTAGATCTGTCGTTTTGCGCCGCGTGGCCTGCAATCATGGCGATGTGTCGATGATTTTTTTGTAGCACTTCACGGGTTATCAGCGCAGCAGCTTTGGTGTTGTCAAAGCCTGCGAAGTGTCGTGAACTATCGTTTTGATAGCACCAGGCAATAACGTAGGGAATGTTGCGCAGTTTTAAAAAACGGGTTGTATCAACCGGTCGGGATGACCCTATTAAAAGCAAGCCGTCAGCGCCCTGTGTGACCAGTGATTTTATTTGTTGAAGTTCCGTATCTGTGTTGTAGCCGGAGCTCGCGACTAGCAGGTTGTACGACGATTGTGAAAGGACTTCCTGAAATACCTGCAATCCGCTGGCAAACATCGCATTCGCCATAGTGGGAATTACAGCGCCGACAATGTTGCTGCGGTTGGAAGCCAGTACGCGACCACCGAAGTTAGGTGTGTAGCCAAGTGCCTCGATAGCCTTTTCTATCCGTTCGCGAGTATTCCTGGCCACCTTGTCCGGATCATTGATTGATCGGGAGATAGTCGCCGTCGAGACCTGTGCGGCTTTTGCGACATCTGCAAGTGTCGGGGACGCTTTCTG
>CAYLZS010000415.1:0-4971 GCA_964388065.1 uncultured Granulosicoccaceae bacterium | reverse complement strand
CCTACGCAAACAACACAGCATAGATCTCAGTGCCACTGGCGTCAGAAATATCTGGTTGAGGGAAAACATGCAAACCTGTGCACTGAGATTACAACGTAAGAAATCAATAGAAGCAATCCTCTGATTGCTTTCCGCTATTGCAAGCTCAATAACCCATTGCTACGCTATAACGACAAAGTCGCTTGGTAATTAGTCCGCCAGTTTCCCTTGGTAATGACATTTCTACAGATTAGTCCTGTACTTTCGGGTATTAAAGCAGGTAACTGAGACTGGCAAGTGGTGTACGGACCGATCTTATGCCAGCTTACCCTGGCGCACTGGTTGTTCCGATAATTCTTTTCGCTACTTACTTATAGCTAATGTTTAAATTCCCCATTCGCAAGGTATAGATGATCATATCCTTTTACAATTCCATCGGGGCCATAGACTTCCGGGCGCGCTATCAGTTCGCGGTTCGTCGGTCGCACGGGAAACGGTTCTAGATTACTGTCCCACACAGGTTGAAATAGGAAGCCTTTCCATCCATATTCCGAGATCATATTTGCGATATAGTCTGTGCACAATAGATCAGTTGGCTTTGTCTTCACCATAAATATGCGTTGCACTGGCACGATCTCGGGACTGAATGCATATTTCTTAATATCTCGAACCCGGCCACTTTTTAGTTTACTGATGCCTGACAACGATTGGTCTAATGCATCAATCACAAGCGTGGAATGGAAAAGCCAGAATTCAGAATCAGGAGCAGAAAGCTTTGACCATTGCCCAGTAGCCTCACTACTGCCTTCAAGTTGGATTTTAACTCTGTTTGAAAATGCCATGTTTGGCCGGCCGCCGTAAAGTCGAACTATATCAGTCTGGTATTCTGGCTTTTGTGCATCCCAATATCCGTTAATCGATCTTAAGGGCTGATTTTCTTCATGTACATTTGGAACGGTGTCATCAGTTAATAAATAACCAGTCGAATCAAGATTGATTAGTTTATATATACGCATCTTAGTTCCTAGGTTGGCCAGACTGAAAACGCTCACCATTGTCAAGATCTTCTTTGATCTCATCAATAAGGTCCGGCACATCTTCTATTGGTGCTCCAACAAGTTGATCCTCTAAGTAATTAAAATAATCGTTGGTGAATGTGTCGTTATGTGGTGTCCGGCCCAAAGGGTTGTCAACGCGTTCGTTTTTAGGGAGCCAGATAAGATTTGACGGATCATTAATATCGATACCAGCAGCTTCCAATATTTGGCGA
The DNA here is from genome assembly GCA_964388065.1 of uncultured Granulosicoccaceae bacterium. GTDB lineage: Bacteria > Pseudomonadota > Gammaproteobacteria > Granulosicoccales > Granulosicoccaceae. The sequence continues at coordinate 3,722 of CAYLZS010000415.1, read as the reverse complement.
ACGACGTTACCTCTGCCGTCAGTTCGGGGTATAACATGATGGGCTTGGTGATCGCTGTTGGGTTGCGGTATTCCCGCTGCTATCAATATATCGCCCCACCGCGATGCCTCCATAATTGTATCATCAGTTGTCACCCTTGAGTTTTCAATATCTGTTCCGGGCATTGCAATACCATCACCAGCGTTCTCATCCCCCGGGTTAATATACCCCTCAGGAGGGTCATCCTCAGCTGGAAAAGCTGTTTGATTGGTTTGATCACTCTCCGAGTCAGGTTCCAGGGGAGGTATACCGAACAATCCAAGCTCGGCGTCAGTAAATGAATCTCGCGAGTCACCATAGACTGTGTTTATAGGGATGCCATCAGATCTGAGATAGTCGATTCTAAGACCACCGTCAGCTGTATAGCTTAATGAGGATTTGCCATCTTCACTGAAGATGATCGATTGAGATGGGTTGTCCTTGTCACCTGTTAGAATTAGAGATGTGACTAACGCTGCTCCACTGGCTGCGGCAGCAGTTAAAAGTACTTTCGCGCCATTGATAACCCATATGCCACCTTGAACAATAGGATAGAGTTGCACTGCGACAGGCATTGGACCAGCTGGTTGCAATTGACCGGGTACACGTTGACCAATGATCTCGCCATTACCATCCAGTATCAGCTGTTCTCCATCGGATGTTGTGTGCAACACAACGACAGTTCCATCAGCTGTGGTCAAACGCACACTGTTAGAACTGTTGATGTCTAGCGTAGATGCATCATCCATCATCGAGTTTGCCGCAGCTTCACCACCCGCAGATCCACCTGTCGGAGTTAACAATGAGTCGAAAAAATCCCTCTTAGATTCGCCTGCAGTAAATCCAGCGTCAAACAACACGCTACCTAGGGATTACTTCTTACTGCTATGACTTCGCCCTGTAGTTTGCTCCTCGGCAATACATTACATTGATACTTGTTTCTCGGTTTTCACTTTTTGCTTTGGGTGTCTGCGTAATATCTGTAGTTGTTCCTGTTATCACTGCTATTGCTTCTGTCCCGGCTGACGCCGCGGCAGTTAACGCACGCTGTCCGAGTGCTTGAATGGCCTATAAAATACAACGGAAACCACGCTTTGCTTTGATCATTTCGCCGCATACGTTCTCAGTATTCATAATCTACTGCCACTCCTTTGGCCAAGCATTTGAGCGCCTTTAGCGCTTCTTCGAAGTCGAATTTCTCTGAGATGATTCAATCCTATTTTGTTTATAATATAGGATTGACACAGAATTTCTAACACTCCCTCCGCGGGCTTAGGATTTCCATCGTAAGTCATATTATTTATAAGTATATCATTTCTCCGGGAATCCATAATCAGTGGACGCTGACCGTCGTCATTAATTGGGTAGTCCGTTATTAAGTGGGTCACCGGAATCAGTGTTCACCTTCGGTCGGAATATGCATGCAGAGCCGGGGGACTCCCGCTTTAGCTAGTCATCACTGCTCAGCCTTGCACCCTTGAACGAACCTTCAAAGTTAGTGGAAAGTACGACCCAATTCTGAGGGGGAGATGTTTAATCATTTCCTAGCTTAAAACCAGGTACTTCGGACAGACACTCCAATACATATTCTGGTGTTGTCTTTGAGGATTTTGCAATATCATGGGCGTCATATGCTACCAAACTGCAGCCGTCTACGGAATTAGCCGCAGTTCTAACATAGGACTTCAGCTTTCTTGGCCATTCCTCTGGAATCTGAAATTCCGATAAGTGCTTTTTGTTGATTGTAAAACTAAATCCTGGCGCTTCAGGCAAAACAATTGTAGATAGATCTGTTTGTAAAAAACGAACGCCTTTCAATTTTGCATGGCTAAAATCACAGTTTTTAATAGAAGCGTCTTTATCATCATTCCACCAGCCGAAATCCACACCACTGAAACTACCTGTAAAGGTCACCCCATCGAAATGGCAGGTATTTAGTTGAACATTGGTGAGTTGTTTCTTCTGCTCGAATCTTCCACCCTCCATTTGTAGAGTTTGAATGCCGAGCGCGTTTGCCGAGAGTTTTATAACTAATGTGCAGTTTTTTAGAATTAGATTCGGCCCGAGAAACTGATAGAGGTCCTCAGGATGTTTGTCGAGGACAATTGTTTCGTCCTTAATTGTTGTGTCTCTATATCCAACCATATCAGAAAGTAATCATACGAAATAGTTTGTCTGGCTCTCGCGTTGCATGAGTGTCTCGATTACTATTAGTGCCAGACATTATATCATACTGAACTCCGGGAATCGTTGCGCTCTGAGCATCCAATCCGCTGTTTACGGAGCCCCATTGTACGTTCAAGCCAAGTTCTTCTGAGCGCGCACGTACGCTACGTTCAACCCAACGTCCCCTCGCTCGTTGCTGTTGCAATTGCGCTAACCCGTAATCTCCATCTGCACGAAGATCATCGATATTGCTCTGTTCGTTATCTGTTAGATGTACAGCGGGATCCCAATTTGAAGCAACATCACTTGTTATAGACTGCAACTGGTCGCCTATTGGATCGATTGCAGGAATGTTATTAAGTTGTCCTTCTGGAACATTCCAAAGCTCTCCACTATCCATTACAACTTGGCTGTTCCCGCGATCATTGTGTATGCGTTCAATTGTACCCGTTCGGCCATCGTCTAGTTCGACAGGATCTGATCGAGCTTCTATAATCAGATCTTCCGGGGTTAGACGGTTAGTTTCAATATCTGTTCCGGGCATTGCAATACCATCACCAGCGTTCTCAGTCTCCTCCTGAAAACCACCCCCCGCAGTATTATCACCAAGTTCACCAGACTGATCAGGAAAGCCCGAGTTCTGAGAAGTTTGAACCGGATCCGTATTGGTACCAGCCATAGGGCCGGTAATCAGCTCCAACTGCTCATCAGTCAGTTGGTCAAAAGTTACACCAGTAGCGGTAGTGATCCATTCACCGTTTGGCCCCAGTTGTTGCAAATCACCAATACTTTCTCCCTGCAAGGTTCTGAATCTGGTAGTCGAATCTTCGTTTAACTGAAAGTCCTGGTAGTTTGACTGACCCGCATTTGAAGGTATTAATACACCAACCACAACAGCTCCTGTGGCGAGTATGACAGCTGTAGTAGTTGTTCCTGTTATCACTGCTATTGCTTCTGTCCCGGCCGACGCCGCGGCAGTTAACGCGCGCTGTCCGAATGTTTGAATGGCCTGACCCGATCCGACAAGAATGCGTCGTCCACTGGGTAGTTGCCAAATTGTGGGCCGTGTTTCAATTGGTAGGCCAGTACTATCAGCCGCAACAATGTCGTGAACAAAATCTACCTGTATAGGATCTGTTTGTCCTTCAACATAAAGACGTACAATGCCGTCCGGACTGGTTACTATTCGATACTGAATACCTTCGTCGTTTATGAGTTGCTCATTTGGCCCACTACTATTCACAGACGTGTCATCGATTACTACATCAGCGACCTGGCTAATCACATCTTCAACGGTAGGCGTTGGATTCACCAGATCTGAAAGTGTCTCACCAGCCTCAAACCCTGCACCATACAACGCTTCACCTATAGTAGGTCCGCCCTCAGAAACAGGAAGATTCTCACCGGCCTCTGCAATCAACCCACTGATAAACTCCTGCGCAAATAGCTGTCCGGGATGTCCATCGGTATGCATAATTCGAACAGCTGATGAAACCATTCGAGCACTTTGTCGAGCGGCTAGCGCCTGGACGTCGTCG
>CAYLZS010000414.1:0-8654 GCA_964388065.1 uncultured Granulosicoccaceae bacterium | reverse complement strand
CTTATTTCTGCCTGTGTTTCCATAAAGCGATGCCAACGGTCTTCTGCAAGCTCAGACGATACTGGCTCCGACAGTTCATTCGCAGTAGCACCTTCAACAGGCGAGTATTGAAAGCATCCCACCCGATCCAGTTGCGCTTCTTTAAGGAAGTTCAGCAACTCTTCAAATTCGGCTTCAGTCTCACCCGGAAACCCGACAATAAAAGTACTTCGCAAAGTAATGTCAGGGCAAATGGCACGCCACGCCTTTATACGGTCGAGGTTTCGTTCTGAGGCAGCCGGACGCTTCATTGCCTTTAAAACACGGGGACTCGCATGTTGAAAGGGGATATCCAGATAAGGCAGGATTTTGTTTTCAGCCATCAGTGGAATAATGTCATCCACATGTGGATAAGGATACACATAGTGCAGACGTACCCAGACACCAAACTGCGCTAACGATTCACACAAAGATTTCAACTGTGCTTTAACCGGCTGTCCATTCCAGAAGGAAGTTGAGTACTTCGCATCCACACCATAGGCACTGGTATCTTGAGAAATAACCAGAATTTCCTTAACACCTGATGCCACCAGTCGTTCTGCTTCACTCAACACATCCGCAGCTGACCGACTGACCAGCCTGCCCCTCATTGACGGAATAATACAAAAGCTGCATTTGTGATTGCAGCCCTCGGATATTTTCAAATAAGCATAGTGTCTGGGTGTGAGCTTAATTCCCTGTGGAGGTACAAGATCAATCAAAGGATCGTGTTCGTTTGTTTGGGGAAGGTGTTCGTGTACTGCATCCATCACCTCTTCATAGGCCTGAGGCCCGGTCACCGATAGTACTTTTGGATAGCGTGCTTCTATCTCACCTGCCTTTGCTCCAAGACACCCGGTCACAATAACCCGACCGTTTTCGTGCAGCGCCTCTCCAATTGCTTCAAACGATTCTTCCACCGCGCTATCGATAAAGCCACAGGTATTGACTATGACCAGATCAGACGACTGATAATCTGGTTCTATCTGATACCCCTCTGTACGAAGCTGAGTGAGTATCCGTTCCGAATCGACCAGCGCCTTCGGGCAACCCAAACTAACAAATCCAACTTTTCCGTTTTCTGGCATTTTATTCTTCGGTAGTTTCCACTTGTGTATCCACCCTGTTTGTTTTCTGCGAGGATATCAGCCCACTAATGTCTGCTTTGATAAAAATCAGTTATAGACAGAACCTATAGAGCAGAGCCGCCGGTTGACAAAAAACGACAATTTTAAAATCATCGCCACTTGAGACATCATCAATTGGTGTACGCCGCAATTCTACCCGAATAAAGCGCTAAACCTGCCGAATACTGCACTGCGAGGTCCGAGACAACTCAGCAGTACAATCCCCTCCAATCTCAATAATCTTTCGCAATAACGCCAAACTGCTGGTAAATTGTAGACATAACATACTATTTACCGAATAATTACCAACAGTTATTCGGGACGAAACCGTCATACATGCACAACTCAGATCCTACATCCCCTATAGCGCCAGCGAAAATTGCCGCCGATCACAGCAGCATCAGTGATTTTTTGTCTGAGCATGGCATCAAGCCGACACGTCAACGCGTCGCGATTGCCACACAAATGTTTGAGAAGGAACAGCATCTGTCCGCAGATGTAATCCTGGAGCGGGTCAATAATGACGCTATGACCGCTACTGTATCTAAAGCAACTGTCTACAACACCCTGAAATTGTTCGTTAAGGAAGGCATCCTCAAAGAGGTTGCACTTGATCCGCAGCGCATCATTTTCGATACCAATACTCACCAACACCATCACATACTTAATGTAGAAACCGGTGAGATACGCGACATAACACCTCTTAGTATTGACGTTTCCAACGTTGACGGTATCAACAGCAATGAAAACGTGGCAGGTATCGACCTTATTATCAAAGTACTTAAAGAGTAATACTAACCTCAACCCAGATTGCCACCACCTACCCGCTGTAACCTGTCACTGACTACCAAGATCATCCAGCATTTTCTGCATTCGTGCAGCATGCGTCTGTTCTGCCTTCGCCAGTATTTCAAACCAGTCAGCAATTTCAGTATGTCCCTCGTCACGCGCCTCCTGCGCCATAGCAGGATATTTTTCGGTGTACTCATAAGTTTCACCGGCTATCGCTGATTTCAGATTGGCTTCGGTACTTCCGAAAGGCATTCCTGTCGTCGGATCACCACACTCTTCAAGATACTCAAGCAATCCGTGCGCATGGCCAGTCTCACTCTCAGCAGTCGAGCGAAAAAGGTGTGCTACATCGTTATGACCTTCAACATCTGCCTTGGAGGCAAAATAGAGGTAGCGTCGGTTCGTTTCAGATTCAGCTCTGAGAGCCTCTTTCAAATTAGCTTCTGTTTTGCTGCCTTTTAGCGACATGAGCTATCCTAATGAATACAACGGAGTAAAAACGCAGGGGTTTTGCAAGTAATAAACAAGCCTGGTCATCGCCGGTAGTGACCGACCAGCATCAACACAAGCAAGCTTGAATGGCGATTGTACACATCCAATCAGTCAACATCTAAAGCCTAAGGTAGAAAATTTAAACACACCAGAAAACCGATAACATCTTCAAGCCGCAACGATTACACCGGACTTGCAAACGCAGCTGGCAATCGGCCACGAGCAAGATCAGGTAAGTCACCACTTAAACCCATCGCCGCTCGCATACAGGCTTTGTTAACAGGCCCTATGCTGTCTGCCATCCGCAGCGCTGCTGTTCTTGCCGCAGTCAGTAATCCGATCTGAATCGCTGATCGATCCTGTGGCTGGAATGCCTGCTGAATACCATCTAGCATCCTGATCATCAGTTCATTCGAAGGTTTCCGCCATCGTTCATAGCGACGCAGCGCTCGAAGATCACCAGGCCCTTTGCCTTGAGCCATACCTTCCACCACACACTGAACAAGCGTTGCTGCATCCAGCATTCCGAGGTTAACGCCTTGCCCCGCTAACGGGTGCACTGCATGCGCTGCATCACCCACCAACGCAAAACGTGGTCGCACGTACTGTTGCGCATGACTCCATTGCAGTGGAAAGCTACCGACTTGCTCTATCGATATTAACTTCCCCAGAAGCTCTGGAAATTCAGATTCCATCTCATCGATAAAATCAGACTCTGACAGCACTTTTAATTGTGCGACCCGCTCGGCGGTGTGATACCAGACCATTGATGCACGATTACCCTTTAACGGCAAAAACGCCTGCGGCCCGGTATCAGTAAATCGCTGCCAGGTGATATCCTGCTGTTCAATTTCTGTTGCAACCGTTGCGACAAGCGCATGTTGCTGGTAGCTCTCTCCATCAACTTCAACGCCCGCCAGTGATCGCACTGTAGACTGCGATCCATCTGCGGCAACAACTAACCCGGCTCTTAGTGTTTTACCACTCGCAAGTGTCAGAGATGCCTCGTGCTCTTGCAGATCAAGGCTTATGATTGATTCAGGACATTGTATTGCAACATTGGATAACTGCCGCAACTGTTGCCACAGCGCTGTTTGAATAAGGCTGTTCTCAACAATATACCCAAGCTGGTCGTACCCAACATCCGCACTATTGAATCGTGTTTTTGCAGTACTTGCGCTGTCCCACACCAACATATTCCTGTAGGGACAGACCCGGGTGTCGCGCATTGTCTGCCACACACCCACCGCTTTGAACATCTCAAGCGTTGCATGGCTGATTGCCGAGACTCTGATATCATGAGCGAGAGTATCGAACTCTGCAGGTGCTTTTTTTTCAATCACAGTCACTGTCTGATCACAGTGAGCAAAGGCCAGTGCCGTCATCGCACCGACCATACCGCCACCTACAACTACTATATCTGAACTACCTGACATGCGAACTACCCGATATCACTCTGCGACAGCAACCTGATCAGGACTCAGTGTTTTGCGCTGCCACTTCTCACCATCAAACGACACTTCAACGGTTGGCCAAAAATTGTATTCCGGCTGCACGCTGACCACAGATCGATAACCATTCATTGCAATCACGGTCAGGCTAACTGGTGTAGCAGGTTCCTTACTGGATATTTCACTCACAAAATCATCAATTGAGGTGATAGAGACACCATCTACTTCGGTAATGAAGCGATTGCGGTACAAACTGTCTTGTATAGACGGAGATCCTGACAACGTACTACCGATAAAAACACCACTGGTGTAGTTGCCACGCTGATAAGCAATTTCAAAATGAGGCTCCTGAATCAAAGAACCAGCCCATATAATCGCCCTTTTTGTACCACCCGCATCAAACTTAAGAGTTGATGTTTCTATGTTCCTGACTTCACCGTCGCGAAGTACTGTGACGTTTACTTTCTCAGCCTGAAAGCGTGCTTCAAGGTCACGAAAATCCCCTGGTATCACACCATCCACTTCAAGTAGTACATCGCCTACAACCAGCTCACCGGTGACGGGTTCTCCATTGGCAGCTGCTGCATTTACAGACTGGGTGACTGTCATCACCCGTCGGTGCACCGCACCGGCGGCAGCAATCTTTGCAATCCACTCATCAGGCAGGCCTCGCTCACGAGCGATTTCAAGTGAATTGTATTCAAACTTGGCAGGAGCAATGTAGAAAGGCTCATTGGACAAGTACTGCTGCACAGTGTCATGGACCAGCGCTGCAGGCATCGCCCACTCGCCCTGGCTTATGTCATCACCATCCTGATAAGCAAAGCTTTGCCATACCGCCTGCACTGTTCCGGAGTCATCAAGTAGTACACCGCCAAGTGTTGGACCACCCAGCGTTACATTCAATACGTCAACCGGAACCTGCTGAAAACGCGAGAAGCGCGGCGTGTTGAAATACAAAGTCACTTCACTAACATTGGCGGCTTTTTGCTTTCGTATCGTGCCATCACTTCGATAGCCGATCATCTCAAGCGGAGTTTCAACAGACGGAAACTCCTGCGCCAGTGGCAGTGACTGAATTTCAACACCTCCCAGTAAAGCAGGGTCGTACTGCAGCAACGCAATGTTGTGCAACGGATGCAGATACACGACTTTGCCCGGTACTTTATAAGTCGAGAAGAACGTCAGCTCGAGATCACCCATTTCAACCGGCACAGTATTTCTGTCAGTAACTACCAGTCCTTTCTCAGCATCAACAATTAACCCGACACCACTGAAACTTTTGGCATAGACATTATCAACTGTATACGGAATATCGAAAGACAGTCGAACCAGTGATGGTGCTACGGATTGAATTTCGTTATCGCGGTAGCCAGGCAGAACAGCATTTTGCAACGCTTTTGGCAGCTCTGCAGTTGGCGATAATGTGATTTCTTCACAGTCCCAGAAACGTACATTGTCACGCTTATCACATGATCTGGCGGCAAACCATTTTGAGTTAACCTCTACCAACCCGATGGACGATGTATATTCACTGCCCGGCATAACATAGCGCAAACGCCAGTCCTGATTTTCACCAGACTCATCAACTTGAGCGAGTATGTCTTCAATGCTTTTTATCGGGTTGCCGTTCAGACTCTGAATTAATGCACCTCGCGGTACGCCGCCACGGGCAAATTCATAACCCGACTTGGCAACCACCACACCGGATTGCGGTAGATTCATCGCACGTGCACGTTGTACAGAAACATTGTGAAGAACCGAATCTCCCAACTCCAATAGTTGCGCCGGCTGCAACGCCTCCAGGTCCTGTACGGCAAGTGTAAAGCTCATTGGTGCACCACGACGCACAACATCAATGGTCAGTTCACTACCCACCGATGAATCCAGTATCTCGGCAAGTTTCACAAAATCACTTAACGGCTCTGAGTTTACGCTTAGCAAAATATCACCTTCTTCAAGCACACCGGCAGCGACACCACCGGGCAGTACCTGCCTGACCAGCAACATTCCATTGCTGTCGGGAAATTGGTTTTGCATCTCACGCGCAGTTTGATCATCAAGCCCCAGGCGTCGTAACAATCGATAAGGTCGCTGCTCAAAAATTGTCTGTACTGTTCCTCGCGCCACAGGTTTTTCTGCCTGCAGCATTTCAAGCGCATAGGCAATCCGGTCAAGCGGTAAAAAGAAGCTGCTTGCGGTACTGCTATTGGCAGCAGCATTCAGAGCTATCACCTCACCCTTCTGATTCAACACAGGTGAACCCGAAGAACCACCCGAAGTTGACGATGCTGCCTGCAAATAGAAAGTATTAAAGTCGTTGTGACCGTAGCGACCATAGTTGGGTGACCGACGATCCACTCGCGCGATAGTCCCCGCCAGAATAGACAGCTGCTCACCGCCATCACTACCTATTACCCTGATGTCGGTACCAACTGTCGCACCCTTCGGGTTTAAGGTAAGAGAACTGGGTGAATTTCGTTTCAGATCCGCAGGGTTGTAGCGCAGGAATCCAAAGTCATGCACCGGATCGCGATAGAGCGGTACCACGTCAACACGTTCGAGGTTCTGAAAGGTTGCCGTCATATTGACCGGTCCGCTGCCAACCACATGGCGGTTGGTCAGGATAATTCCCTTTTCAGCGTCAACTATGAATCCGGTCGCCGAGCTGACTCCCTGATTTGCCTCAACAAAGTCTCGCACGTAAGAAATCTGCAACGATACAACCTGAGGGGCTGTCCTGGCGACCACATTGGCCCACAAAGCATTTCCGTCCTGCGCGACAGCAACCCTGGAGACAACTAAAAGCACCAGCGCAAGAATTAATTTTGATACGATTTGCAAAGTAATTTACCGGTTGGTTTGGCTTAACAGTCAGAAGACTGCAGACTGCAAAAACTGAGGAGCGACCCGACGGAATCGGATTTTTCTCGCTCTCGTCCGAAGTATAGTGCCCAATACCCACTTCGACGAAAAAAAGCGCAATCAATCGGCCTGCTGGCAGGGATATTTTGACAACATCAATGCAGTCTGCGTGAGTACCTTTGTGATTTCATGGCCAACAGTATGACCGACCAATCTGACCAAAAGTTCGCCTCGGGCTGGCCAATTGACTGGCTTCGCCAGACGTCTCCCTACATTAATACCCACCGTGGAAAAACTTTTGTCATCTGGTTTAGTGGCGATATGCTCGAGTCGGCAGAGTTTACCTCGCTGATTCACGATCTGACATTATTGAGCCATCTGGGTGTCAAACTGGTGCTCGCACACGGCATGCGCACTCAGATCGAAGCCGAACTGACCCAACGCGGTATAGCACCACAATTTGGAACTGACTCCAACAGCACGCAAAGTGTGCGCATTACCAGCTCAGAATCGTTGCCGGTGATCACAGCTGTCTCCGGCGACATGCGTAGCAGACTGGAATCATCGTTCTCAACCGGACTACCGGATTCACCGATGTCCGGCGCACAGATCACAGTGACCTCCGGAAACTTCATTGTCGCCAAACCCTATGGCATCAGAGACGGGATCGACTATCAACACACCGGTGAAATCAGAAAACTGAGAGTGCAGAAAATTCGGTCGCTGCTCAATGCTGAAATGGTTGTGTTGCTAACACCTGTCGGCTATTCACCCACAGGCGAAATGCTCAATCTGCTGTCAGAAGATGTCGCTATGCAGGCAGCCATTGCACTTGGTGCTGACAAACTTATCTACCTGCACAGTGATGCAGCTTCCATTAGCAAAAATCTACGCGAGCTTTCAGCCACTGACCAGCGTGATCCCGCAGGTCTTGTTGCAGACAATTCAGAGTCAATACGTGGTGTGATTGAGCGATCAAAAAGTGCATGTCAACAGGGTGTTGGCCGCTGCCACATTGTGGATGCCAACAAGAATGATGCGTTACTGCAGGAGCTCTTTACCCGCGACGGCAGCGGCCTGCTTATCGATCGCGGTGATTACGACAGCATTCGCCCAGCCGACACCAACAGCGTCAACGGAATAATGGCTCTGATCAAACCCTTAATGGCGGACGGTACACTGACCCACAGAACCGAACAGGATCTGGAACGTGAGATTCATAACTTCTACATCATCGAGAGAGAAGGCAGTGTCATCTGCAGCGCAAGCCTGCAGATCTATGGAGACATCGCCGAGCTTGGCTGCCTCGCAGTACACCCCGATTTCAGAGCGAGTGGCAAAGCATCGGACATGCTCAACCATCTTGTCAAAGTTGCCAAACACAAGCATTGTAAGAAAATGTTCGGACTCAGCACTCGCACAGGTGACTGGTTTATTGAACAGGGATTTACTGAAGACAGTGCAGAGTCGTTACCAGTATCACGTCAAGTCGAAAAAAATCGAGGTTCCAAACTATACACACTGAATCTTTAGCTTAAACCACAACTCGCACTACTGCCAACGCTGCGCCAAAGGTAAAGCAGGAGCTCAGCTACTGTGTTTGCTTACCAATAAAATCCTGCAGTGCTACAAGTCGTTCGATGGGATCACCAATAGACACAAAGTCATGTCTTTCTGCGGCAGACATAGGCAGCAATTCAACGAGACGATAACTAACCCAAACTGCATCTGCAAAATCAGTCTCTTTATATTCCATCAAAGGACCAACGTTTTTAAGAGCACGCTGTAACAGCTGAGAAAGCCCGCAGTACTCGGACGGTACCGGTGTTTCTTCTTCCGGAGACAGAAGCTCCACCTCTCCCAGCAAATAACCGCCCTCACTTACAGACATATCAACAGTGCGGAATCT
>CAYLZS010000413.1:0-40277 GCA_964388065.1 uncultured Granulosicoccaceae bacterium | reverse complement strand
GATGAGGTAAGTCCGCCTCCGGATCGAATTGCAGTATGATCGTGAAAATGTGAAGTTATGGACAGCGGTGACCCGGTTCAGATGGAATTCGGGGTAAGAAAGCGGGCAGTCCGGCCGATACAACGACATAGAGAAGCAATTTTCCGTTTGTCACATCAGTAGGCAGTGAGTCTGATATTGTTGTCTGTTGTGACGGCTGTCTCGTTGTGAATTGATGACCGCAGCTTTTGTGACTGAATTGCTGCATTTCCTGTGAATAACGTCTAAGGCGAAGAAGAAGCTTTCAGCGGATTTCAGGTGTCAGACAGTGATGCCGGCGTAAACCGCTCGAAATAACCGCGATAGGGTAAATAGGTCTTATGAAAACACTGATCGGTAAGTTTTTTAGTAATCTGGTTACAGCAGCTGCGATTTGCGGCAGCGTCCTCTTTGCGTCACAGGTTCAGGCGCAGGACACCTACACACTGAGTGCCGGCGACCAGGTAGCCATTGTTGTTTTTGGTCAGGAAGACCTCTCGATGGACATTACACTGGATGAAAACGGCACACTGAATTATCCGCTACTTGGTGCGGTCAGTGCCGGTGGCATGACGGCATCGCAGCTTGAGCGAACAATTACCAGTCAGTTGAGCGGTACCTACCTGGTAAACCCTGATGTCCGCGTTTCAGTTGCGGAGTATCGACAGGTTTATATTAACGGCCAGGTGAACAGCCCGGGCGGTTATGACTATAAGCCCGGTCTGACTCTCGACAAGGCGATTGCGCTTGCGGGCGGCTTTGCTGATAAAGCTTCGAAAGAACGCATCACATTGACGCGGGAAATTAACGGACAGGCGCAGCTTTTCAGCATGCGTCTGACAGATGCTGTGCTTCCCGGTGACATTATTGAAATAACCGAATACCTGCAGATCTTCATCAATGGTGAAGTTCAGCGTCCGGGTAACTATGCCTATCAACCCGGCTTAACAGTAGAAAAGACCATAGCAATGGCTGGCGGGTTTTCTGCACGTGCTTCCAAGAAACGTATCAAGGTCTCGCGCGAAGTTGACGGGCAGCAGCTATCAGGCCGAATCAAAATGAGAGATCCGGTATACCCGGGTGACATCCTCGATATTCCTCAAGGCTTCTTTTAGAAGAGTGTTGTTTAAATGAAATCACTCCATCCACTGGATAACAACCTGACTGAACTCAACAAGGACGAATTCAGTTTTAATTTCGAAAGATACTGGCAGACCATTCTTGATAATAAATGGCGCATTGCGTTGTTTACATTCATGGTGTTGCTGGCATCGTATTTCATTATCAATAGTCTGACGCCGCAGTACAAAGCGACAGCGACGATACTGATCGAAAGAAAGGAAACACAGGTTGTACCGGTTGATGCGCTTATCGGGATCAACTCGGAAGGCGAAGAGTACCTGGCGACAGAATTTGAAGTTCTCAGATCACGTCCGCTGGCGGAGAAAGTTGTTCGAAGACTTAATCTGGCATCAGAGCCCGCGTTTGTCGGTGAAGAGGGTTCATTGTCAACCCAGAGCATGGGCAGCATGAAAGACAAGCTGCTCGGCATGGTTGGCCTCGGTAAGTCTCAGGAAGAGCAAACCCGTGTTGCAGAAGTCGAGCGGGAAATCGCCAGACGTGAACTGCTGAAAGACTACGGGAAAAGAATCAGCATTTTTCCGTTGCGCAAAACCCAGCTGGTAGAAGTGAGTTTTGAAGCACCGACACCTATGCTGGCGCGCGATATCGCCAACGCTCACGCGGAAGCCTATATTGAGGCTGATCTCGAAGCGCGGCTTGAGCGCACTAAAACGGCGGCCTCCTGGCTTGCCGGACAGGTGGAAGGACTGCGCGGCGACTTAAACGGTTCCAAGCAGGAACTGGCGGAATATCTACAACAGGAAAACATCATCGACATCAATGATGATGTGACCGAAATAGTTTCACAGGAACTGCAGGAACTGCTGGCAGAGATGGTCGGTGTGCGCTCTCGACTGGCTGAAGCGCAGATTACCCGTGACCAGGTAAGAAATGCCGGTGGCAGTAGAGAGTCACTACCGGTGGTACAACAGGATCCACTGGCGCAGAAGTTGAAGCTCGATGTCGTACTGGCGCGCCAGAAAAAAGCAGAGCTCGCCAAAACATTCGGCCCGCAACATCCCAGAATGCTGGCTGCGGATTCTGATCTGAGTTCTGCAAACTCATCCTTAAGAGCTCAGATAAACAAGACTATTGAAACGGTTGAGCTTAAGTTCAATGCGGCACAGGCAGAGGAAGCAAGCCTGCAGGCGCGTATCGATGATACCCGCTCCAGGTTTTATTCAAGAAACGAACAAAGCGATAAATACGTTGAGCTGAAAAGCGAAGTCGAATCTGCGCAGCGTCTGTTTGATCTGTTCTTTGAGCGCACCAAAGAAACCACAGAAACCATTGATCTGCAGAGCGCACATGCGCGCATCCTGTCTCAGGCGGAAGATCCGCTGGAGCCATCCAAACCTAAAAAAGCAGTATTGTTTCTGCTTGCGGGGTTAGGCAGCTTAATGCTGTCAATGTTGTACTACATTCTCCGCGAACTGTTTAACACCGGTATTCGTGACGGTGAAGATGTCCATCAGAGAATCGGCCTGCCGCTGTTAGGTTCACTGCCGGTTATCAAGAAAAACTTCATTCGTCCGGTTGTACTAAACTCGATGGAAGAGGCAGAACGCTCTAAAGAAGGTGCAATCTTTAAAGAAGCGGTTAACACGGTACGCACAGGTATGATGCTTGATCGTGTCGATCAGCCGCACAAGATTGTCATGGTGACCTCTACTATTGCCGGTGAAGGTAAATCGACAATTGCCGGACACCTGGCCTATAGCTATTCGAATGTCGGGCGTACGCTGTTAATAGACTGTGATTTACGTACCCGCGGTGTCAGCAACATGTTCGGTGTTAACAAGTCCGATATGGGTCTGCGTGAAGTGTTGTCGGCTGAGGCGCTGCTTGAGCAGTGCGTCATCGGTATCGATAACAACCTCGATCTACTCTGCGCTAACTTTACACCGCTGAACCCGTTGAAGCTGATCAGTTCTCCGCGCTTTCAGTCTCATATTCAGGAAGCTGCTAAAAAGTACGCCTACGTGATTCTCGATGCACCTCCGGTACTGCCGGTGAGTGATCCTCTGGTACTGTCAGGCTACGCTGATGCGGTTATCTACGCTATCCGTGCCCGCTCAACTCCTTATCAGCACATCAGCCGTTGTTTGCAATCACTGCAACGTGTTGAAGCGCCGATGGTAGGTGTTGTGTTGAACCAGCTTGAGATGGGTGGCACTTACTACTCCTACTACAGCTATGGCAACTCCTAAAATGCTACGCGGGCAGATGCAATAGCATCTGCCTTTTTTCAGGCCATAGATAAAAATGCAACACGCTCGCAGCCACGGTCCTCTTCGCGTTTCAAGCGATAGACTCGGGTATATCCTGAAAGGAATCCCGCTGTTTCTGATGCTCGCCTGGGTTACCAAGGCGTTTTCTCCGGACTTGCGGGCAAAGTCTGCGCTAATGGCGCGTGATCTTGAGCTGCGCCTTGAGATTGTCAGTTCCGGCGCCGCACTGTGGAAGCAGCTCCTGCTACCTGCTTTTACCTTTGCCTGCCTGCTGTGGATTATCCGCTCAAGAAAAGTATTAAACAGCTACCTGAGCATACTGGTTCCGATGATGTTGTTCGGTGCTTTTTTACTGGCTTCGGTTTTCTGGTCTGATCATCCTGACGATACTCTGCGGCGTGCAATCAGGCAGGTGATGCTTTTTACCTCGATTGCGGGAGCGGTGATTATCAGTCGCTCGCAGGACCGGTACGTTAATTATTTGCAGTTTTTCTCAGTGACTCTGCTGATTTATGAAATGCTTTTTCTGCTGGTGCCCGGTATTTCATTTGATGTGTTTGGCAACTTCACCGGTTTGCATCCGGCTAAAAATGAATTCGGTGGAATAGCCGGTGCATTTTTACTGATTGCCGTTTGCATCTATCGCTACTATGCAGAATCAGTGAGGGAAAAACGCGTTGCCATGTTTTGCATACTGGGCTGGGGCGGTTTGCTGCTGATCAGTGGTTCCAAAACACCAATGGGCTTTGTCGCGATACTGGTGCCGCTTGCCATCATGTCAATCCATTTCCTTAGACTTGTGTCTATTGCGGTCATTGTGTTCTGGCTTTTTGTGATGGTCGTTTTTCCTTTGTTTCTTATGGGTGTGGGTGAAGCGCCGATCGATTTTTATCGCAGTATTCTGCCAGAGGAGGCACTGACCGGCCGCACCGGTATCTGGTTCCATCTGCTGGCCGACCTTAAAAAAGACTGGATGTTCGGTACCGGGTACGGTGCTTACTGGGGCGTGGGAGATGTACCGGAAGCGCTTGATATAAAATGGTCCTATTATCAGCTGTTACATACTGCACACAGTGGTTTTGTAGATCTGGCACTGGAACTTGGCGTTATCCCTACGGTTTTCTGGCTGATCACTTTGTGGATCTTTTTATCTTTTACCAGAAATTCTGCTGACCCACTCTCCACTGCAATCATTGCCTACGCGATGCTGCACAACTGCCTGGAAACATCTTTCATTCACGGACTGCACTTTGTCTGGGTTTTGATGGTTCTCGGCATGATGAATATTCTCTACACGCACGCACATAAGCCCGACTTCAAGCGCGGTTTTGGCGTAAAACCTGCGGACAGTCCCCCACCGACAAGTTCTTCTGCGGGCGGGCTGGATCCGAGAGTACGTGGTGGCGGAGTTCCGGCACCCGGAGTTACCAGAAACAGTTAGGTAATCGGGCAGTGTTGTCTTGAGTATCAGTGTGTGAGGAAGTATGAAACGTAGCGCTACCGTTCTTGTTATTGCCTCATCAGGAGGTCATCTCACCCAGGCGATGTGTGCGACGAGTGAGGTCGAGCTTGAGCTCGCACTGGTCACCAACAAGAACATGCTGGAAGACAGCCCTTTTGCGCGTATTCACACTATTCGTGATACACAAACTAACGTTTTTATTCATGCGCTGAATGTTTTTAGTGCGGCTCGCATTATGTTGCAGGAAAAACCTCAGGCAATGTTCAGTACCGGTGGGCCTATTTGTCTGCCGTTTGCACTGCTTGCCAAGCTGACGAATACCCGCTTTGTCTATCTCGATACGATGTCGAGAGTGACGGAGCTTTCTAACTCAGGGAAGTTGATTCAGAAGTTCGGTTTGTTTGATTCGTTTTTATGTCAGTGGCAGGAAACTGCCGAAAAGTATGGAGCGGAATACCATGGTCAAGCCTTTGATCTTGGTGACAATGGGCACCAATGATTACCCGTTCACCCGACTGTACGACTACATAAAACAAGACCCTCTGTACCGTGACGATCGGTGTGAATGGTTTGTTCAATCCGGTTCGTGTCAGGTAGAGCAGGTTCCTGCCTGCGGTGTTGTGGAAACACTGATTCCTCGCGCGGATATGGAAGATCTTGTCAGACGTAGTGCGCTGGTCATTAGTCACTGTGGTATCGGCAGTCTGAATTTGATGCTTAAATATCGCAAACGGGTGATTTTTGTACCGCGGGTTGCTGCGCATAAAGAATTTTCGGATGACCACCAATTACAGATAGCCGCGGAAATAAAGAACTCGAGAATGCAGGTTGTCTATCCTGAAGGCCAGTTCCCTGCCTTGAACTACGAGCAAATTGCCACTGATAACGTGCTGTCAGAGCCGGTGGATATCACCAACTATGAACTCGCACGTATCGTCAATCTGAAACTGACTGGATAATCTGATGCTTGTTTCTGTCTGTCTGTGTACTTATAAAAGAGAGAGTCTGAACAAGACTCTCGATAGTGTAGTTACACAAAAGTTACCCGTGGGCTACTCACTTGAAGTGGTAGTTGTAGATAACGACGCAGACGAATCAGGTCGTGTAGCCTGTGAAGCCTTTCAAGGTCATCCGTCGGGCGTGCCTGTCAGGTACTTCACAAACAATATCAGGAATTTATCAGAAGTCCGTAACAGCACGATGGAACATGCCGCCGGTGATTTGCTGGCATTTATTGATGATGATGAGTGGGCAAGTGATGATCAGTGGCTTGCCAAAATGGTAGCGACAATGGAGAAGCATCAGTCTGACTGTGTCTTTGGTAAAGTTATTGTTCACTATCCTGAGTCATCACCAGAATGGATAGTTGTTGGTGATATGTTTGGCAAAGATTCGTTTTCGCATGAGTCAAGTCAAAAAAAAGGTGCGACGTCGAATGCACTGTTAAAAGCCAGCTGGGTAAAGGATCAGGATTTCCGTTTTGATCCGTACTTTGGAAAATCCGGCGGTGAAGACACTGATTTTTTTCATCGTATTTATAAAGCTGGTGGTAAGTTGATTTACGATGCGCATGCCACGGTTGAAGAAATTGTCGAACCGCAACGACTTAACCTTGATTATATTAAAAAGCAAAATATACGTATCGGACAAACGCACTATAGCTACTTGTGGTCACAGCAAAGTGGTGTTGCCTATGTTAAGACAGGATTTTTTGTGATGGCACAAATCGGTGGCTATGGACTGCTGACGCTTATCAGTTTGCCGTTCGGTAAAAAGCGCTACCTGCGATGGTATGTGCTGTTTATACGCAATATCGAAAAACTAAAGACCGCTATCGCGGGCAGCAGGAATACAGTGGAGCTGTACGGTAATAGCTAGTGGGTCTGCGAGGCCAGCTTTTACGGCTTTGCTTACTTTAGGGCTTTCTCAAACACATCTGAAAGCTTGTCTGTGACTGCTCGCCAGTCGTATTTAGCCTCTACCAGATTGCGTCCGCCTTTCTCAAGTTTCTGGCGAAGCGCTGTATCATTCATAACCGTTACTACGGCATTGCTGAAATCCTCGGGTGTGTCTTTTAGCAGAATATCCTGACCATCTTTGTGTTCAATGCCCTCAGCACCGACTGTAGTTGAAACAATTGCTTTTGACATGGCCATACCTTCAAGAATTTTAAGGCGTGTTCCGCCACCAACTCTCAGTGGTACAACCACCACCGCTGCCTTGTTGTAGTAATCGCGCATGTCATCGACCATGCCAGTGGCAGTCACTGACTCATCGGAATCTGCGATTGTCTGAATTTCGGGCGGTGGTGCTTTGCCGGCAATGCAAAAAGTGGCCTGAGGGTTCTTTTCTTTGATTAATGGCCAGATATTGTTATAGAACCAGAGTATGCCTTCAGTATTTGGGTAATAGCTGATGGTCCCGGTAAAAAGAACCATGTTCGGATCAAAGTTGTTTTCAGTGTTTGTGGTATTTGCTTTAAAAAACTCACTGTCAACCCCATTAGGTATTACATGGCATTCCATGCCAGGGGATCGCTGTTGGAGGATTTCTGCATCTCTTAGAGATGTTGTCAGGCAGCCGGTAAATTTCTCGCAGTTTTCAATTTCCTGCTTGTAGAATTTTTTCCATTCACTGTAGGCGAGTAATTTTCTGAGCGGGTTTTTTTCGGTCTCATAAGTGCGATGCATAATCTCATATTCAACGTTGTGCTGATCGACGAAGCGAGGAATATCAGTATCCAATTGGTAGTATCCCATCTGTGAGAACTCTGCCAGGAGCAGGTCGTAGTCACCTTCGTTGAGATGTTTGGTAATAGCCGTTTGCATTGCAGCTGAATAGTACTGTTTGTACTGGTAGGGTTTTGTAGAAAACAGAGAAAAAAGCTGATAGATACGCTTTAGTTCTTTCTTTTGATTGCTTGCGACAGGTACTGTTTCAATAGAAATGCCCTTGTCTTCAATGACTTTTATTCCCTGTGCCTGTGCATCGTTATCAGGTTCCATACATATAACGGTTACTTCGTGCTTTGAGCCGAGGTTGACCATCATATGGTGTACTCGGATAAGCCCGCCATTGTTCAACGGGTACGGCACATAGGGTGTCAGGAAGAGTATTTTCATAGAACGTATTTAGGCTTTTTTAGTGCGCTTGCCTGAAGTCTTGTTTTGTACAAAATCAATAGATTTATCTAAAAAACCGAAGAGATCACCTTTAAGATCTGGCAGAACAAAAAGACAGGCTGCAAAAAAAGCAGGAAATATAAAAAGCGTTGTAAAGAAATGATTGCCAAGAGCGTAAGTCATGATTACAGAGATAATGCACAGCGCACATATCGTTAGTACCGGCTTTACATTGATCGGGAATCCAGCCTTTCCTAACCAGTAGTGATATAAAACGTTCATCAGGAGTTGGGTTATCAGAAGTGCCGCAATAGCACCCTGATAGCCGTATGCTTTAAACATAATGAAACAGGTGACAATATTAAAAACACTCGATACCAGGCTCACCCTGACTGGTAAGAATTTTAGTCCGGCTGCTACTCCAAAGTAGCCCATCAGTGTTTGTGTTGAACGTAGCAACAGTACCCCGAAAAACATCGCGGCGGCATTGGCGGCTGACAGATACTTCTCAGTAAAGAAAATTTCAATCACTGGTTCACGGAGAATTGTAAAGCCGACGATGGCAGAGGCGATAACGAAGCTAACCCACATCAAAGACTTAACAGCCATCGTGGTTGCTTTTTCTTTTTCGTTATTGGCAAAGTGACCAGTCTGCGAGGGATAGTAGACATTGGCAAATGATTCAAACAATCGGGTGCCTGCATCTGATAATCGCTCGGCGATACCAAAAAAAGCCATGGTTATCGGGCCGCCGAATCCAGCGACAATGTATTGCGATACTTTTTCATTGCCCAGGTTTAGCAATGCGTTGAGGTATAGCGGGTAGCCAAATTTCAGCAAATTTTTCCCACCTTTGAATCTGGCTTTTAAAGTTTTTGATAGTTTGTCCTGAATACGAGCAGCTGCGTAACAGATGGATGCCGCAAAGGCCAGTGCTTCTACCAGAAGTACCATATTGACAGTGACATCATTGAATGCCAGCAGAGCGAGTACAAGGATCGCTTTGAGTATGGCAGCCAGTACCTGAACACCTGCGTAGACAGTAAATATTTGCTCAGCCTGTAGCAACCGTAGCAGCAGCTCACGAAAGCTGTGCATCCAGTACATCGCGAGTGTCAGTGCGGTTACATGCGCAATGTCATTGATGAAAGATACCTTTCCAGACTGTTCGACCAGCAGGTAGATGATGGATACGACAGTGCAGGATACTATGCGTATCGCGAATGCACTTAGTAAAAGACTGCTCTTACCCTGTTCGCTTTCTTCCGGATACTGTTTAACAAAGGCGAGATCAACACCGATATCGCTGATGATCTTCAACAGGAAAACCACCATCAGCGCGATGAAATACAGGCCCATGGTTTCTTCGTCCAGCATGCGGGCCAGAAACATTAGGGTGAAGAAGTGGCAGACCAGTGTCACCAGTGCGCCCGAGAAGGTTGCTCCGAGTGCCTTAAGGATGGGTTTGATCTCGCATTGTTATGACTGCAGTTGTTTGAAAGGTGAGTTTACTGATTTAGTGCTGACAGGTGCAGGCACACTTGCTCTTGCTCATGTTCTTGCTTTTGGGGCGATGCGTGCTTTTGACTCTTGTACTCGGCTCTTCTTCTTGGTCTGGCTCAGTGAGGAGGATTGGGGATATTTACTGCACCATCCAGTGCCGGAGGACGAAATTTATTGCGATCCTTTTCTGCCAACTCCCGATCTATAAAAAACTTGAGCTCCTGTCGAAATCTTGCCTCTGAAAAAGAAGCTGCATGGCGACGTATGTCGGCCGAATTGAAGTTGCTCTGCAACCGTTCGAACCGTTCGAGTGCGCCAAGCAGTGATGGTACCGTTTGTTCATCAAATAACAGACCGGTTCTTTTATCGAGAACAGTTTCTCTGGCTCCACCGCGGCCGTATGCAATCACTGGTGTGCCACAGGCCTGTGCTTCTACCGGCAGAATGCCGAAGTCTTCCTGAGCTGCAAAGATAAAAGCCTTTGCTCGGCGCATGTAATCTACCATGACGGCGTCCGGCTGGTAACCAAGTATCTGTACGTTAGGGCCGGCCAGCGCTCTGATTTTTTTGTGTTCCGGGCCATCACCGAGCACGATCAGTCGTTTATCAGGGCATTGCTTGAATGCTTCAACGATCAGATCAATTCGTTTATAGGGCACCTGGCGGGATGCGGTAAAGTAGAAATCTTCCTTGAGTGGCTCAACCTGGAAACGATTGATGTTCACTGGTGGATTGATAATTGTCGACTCGCGCCGATAGGTTTTGCGGATGCGTTCGCCTATATAGGCTGAGTTGGCTATAAATTCATCTACGCGGTTTGAAGATACAACATCCCACATACGCATTTTATGTAACACATAACGGATGAATGTCGATCTCAATCCGGAGCTCAGGCCCGTGTGCTTGAGGTAGTGTGCCTGTAAATCCCACGCGTAACGCATTGGCGAGTGGCAGTAGCAAATATGGAGCTGGTCCGGGGAGGTAATAATACCTTTTGCAACTGCTGAACTGGATGAGACAACCAGCTCATACTTGCGCAAATCGAATTGTTCGATCGCGTAGGGAAACAGGGGCAATAAATTGCGGTAGTATTTTTCGGCTTTCGGAAATTTCTGCAAAAAGCTGGTGTTGACAGTTTTGCCTTGCAGAAAAGGTGCATCAGTGCGAGACACAAAGTCGAACAGGGTAAAAATATCCGCTTGTGGGTAGATCTCGAGGATTTGCTCGAGTACGCGCTCTGCACCACCCACCAGTGGCAGCCAGTCATGGATAACTGCTACCCGTAGCTCGCCATCCCGGCGATTCGTGTTGACGCTTCGTGTGTTGTTCATTGAGCGGACAATCCAGACATCCAGTGTGTACTAAGTCGGGTAATCGGTCAGTTAGCGCAACTTGCTTGCCAACTCTGGTTTGTACGGCAGTTAAATCAGGTTGTGTTGCTTTATTGGGTTGCTTCGTGGCCACAAAGTTGCAACTGAAGCTACTGATTTGACAACTGAAGTATAGCCTGCAGCCGAAAGCTACTACCGTTTCTATCTGTATCGGCAATAATCGGGAAGACACGAATGAGCAGGAATACGGGTGAAATCGTGGTATTTACTGACTGGATTTGTGTCGGATGCCGTTGGCGAGGCAATAGCCACCGGCAAATGTAGAATTCGTAATAATAATTGGGCGTACAGCGTTGTCTTTTAACGTTATTTCTGTGGACAGCTGGTAACATGTGCCTTCGCTAATACGGCCGCAACAAGACGAGAAACCTGCCTGATGAATCAGGTCTATCTAACTGGAATAACTACCACAGGCACGCCCCATCTGGGCAACTATGCCGGCGCAATCCGGCCGGCAATTGCTGCCAGCCGCGATCCGGACACCGAGCAATTCTATTTTTTGGCTGATTTGCATGCACTGATAAAAGGCCTGTCACCAGAAGATGTGCGTCGTTCCCGGATGGAGATTGCGGCCACCTGGATGGCGCTCGGCCTCGACACAGAAAAAGCATTTTTCTACTGCCAGTCAGATATTCCGGAGATTCCGGCACTTGCCTGGTTGCTGTCGTGTCAGGCGGCCAAGGGATTGCTGAATCGTGCTCATGCCTACAAGGCAGTAGTGCAGGAGAACGAATCTTCCGGTTCGAAAGATCCGGATAAAGGTATCACGATGGGTCTTTTCAGCTATCCGGTATTGATGGCTGCTGACATTTTGATCTTTAAGGCGCACAAGGTTCCTGTGGGTCGCGATCAGATACAGCACATTGAGATGGCGCGCGATATGGCGCAACGGTTCAATCATCACTACGGTGAGCATTTTGTATTGCCAGAGGCGCAGGTAGATGATTCGACAGCCGTCCTTGCCGGGCTGGACGGGCGCAAGATGAGCAAGAGCTATAACAATACTATCCCGTTGTTTCTGCCTGAAAAGCAGTTTCGCAAGCAAATTATGAAAATCAAAACCAATTCACTCGAACCGGGTGAGGCCAAGGATCCCGAAGGGAATACCCTGTTTGAAATTTATCAGGCGTTTGCCACGGAGTCACAAGTGGCCGATGTTCGTCAGCGTTATGCAGATGGAATTGCATGGGGTGATATGAAGCAATTTTTGTTTGAACATCTAAATGAAATGTTGCAGGAACCGCGCGAAAAGTATTTGGAACTTATGGAACAACCGAAGTTAGTTGGAGAAGTATTACAACAGGGAGCTACTCGTGCCCGTGCATTGAGTCAGCCGTTTGTGGCTGAGCTGTACGATGCGGTTGGCATTAAGCCAATGTGGCATCCGGTGTGACTTCGATGGAAATTTTCTCTAAACGCACTGTGCAATCAATGAAAATGTACAGATTAATTGTTCCAGTAAACTAGAATTACCGCTTAATAAACATTTACCAGTACAACGCACGAGATCATTATGGGATCAGACAGCCGCACCGCAACGGCAACGTCTTCAAAACCTCGCCCGTCATGGCGCGATCGACATTTAAGCCAGTTAACTGACGAACAGCTTAGCGATGTAAAAAAGCATCGTGCTGGTGCTGGCTCTGGTGATGAGACCGGATCTGAAACAGCTGATCGTCCGGTTGCAAACAAATCTTCTGACCAGGCTCGTGCAACAGCTGCGCAGTTAGCCGGTGTCGATGGCAGTGAGACGGCAGCCAGGCAGAGCAAATATTCAGAGCCAAAAGTACCCAGACAGCAAGCTGGCCCTGATCGCGATTCCGGACGTGAATCCCGAAGCGAAAGATCTGATGACCGGGACGGTAACCGTGCCAATAGTCAGCCACGCAACCAAAATCGTGGCAGACCGGTTAATCGAGGGCGAGAAAGTTATAGCGGACACCCTCAGGAACGTCGGCCGGAAGGTGAGCGTGAACGTGCGCAGGTGCGTGCTCCTTCAAGACCACCGCACGCTCGCGAACCTGAGCATGATCAACGCACTTATCGTCAAAAACATGATGACTATCGCGAGCATAATCGGCATGGTACCGGTCGTGATGGTATCGACCGGGGTACGCGTGAACCAGGCAACAGGCACGATAGACGTCGACGCGATACCTATCGACACGATAGTGATGCACCAGCGCCAAAGCATCAGGACAGACCTAACACGGCAACTGACAGCACGCCTGCACCTGAACAGACAGCAACGGCACCTAAAAAGAGTCTCGTTAACAGACTGCTGGATTTTCAGTTAAAAGCACCGGTCAAATACGGTTTGATGGCACTCGCAATTGCAGTAATGATCGCAGTGTCGCTAATGAAACCGATTGATAACTCAAGTCAGTCGCAACTCGACAGTGCGCTCACCCGCGCAATGATTGGATTTGGTTTAGCACGCACACTCAACGGTGTGATTTCTGTAGCTCAGGGAACCGAGTTTGCAGTTCAGCCAGCAGGTGTCGGGGTTAATTTTTCACCAGGTGAAATTCTTGATCCGATCAATGACCTTGTCGAACGTTTCTCGTGGGTGATGTTGCTCGCAACCAGTTCACTGGGTGTACAAAAAATATTGCTTGAAGTCAGTAGCTGGGCAGGCATAAGCGTACTGCTCGGTGGTGCCGGATTGTTTTTTCTGTTGACGCGAATGCGCAATAGCTCGATGGCAAGATTAGCTGACATTGCAGGAAAGATATTGCTGGTGATGATACTGGTACGTTTTTTAATTCCGGTGGGCTCGCTGGCCAACGACTGGGTATACAAGCAATTCTTGCAGCCCCAGTATGAACAGTCCTCAGAGCAACTTGAAATCGCCAGTACTCGTATTCGGGAAATAAGTGCTCGCCAAACGCAGTCGGAAAAAAATGACGGGTCATTGAAGGAGCGAGCCAAAAGCTTGTATAACTCGATGACATCGAAGTTTGATTTTGATGGCATGCTGAAAGACTACAAAGATTCAGCTGAAAATGTCAGTGAGCATGCAGTCAGTCTGATTGTTGTGTTTACGCTGCAGACAATCGTATTTCCATTACTGTTTCTGTATCTGATATATCGGCTGTTTCGTGCTGTTCTGCTGCCGTCCAGAACATAATTAAGCGGTTCTGACTGCCGACGATATTAGTCGTTGGCAGTTTATTTATTTTCAATTGAGGCTGTGTCTTTTTTAGCAGCACCACTCTTGGCGGCGTCGGGCAGGTACATGTCGAGCAGTTCGTGCGACTCTTCAACCCCGTCTTTTTTCAATGCTGAAAAAGTTTGCAGAGTACATTCGATACCTTCGTCCTCAAGTTGCTGGCTGACTTTAAGCAACATTGCCCTGGCAGCGCCTCTGCTCAGTTTGTCACTCTTGGTTAGCAGGCAGTGCAAGGCAGAATCACCTTGCATAGCCCACTCGATCAAACGCCAGTCGTAGTCGGATAGTGCGTGGCGGATATCCATCACCACGACCAGACATTTAAGCGATTCACGATTTTTCAGGTATCCACCCAGGGCTGCCTGCCAGTGTCTGATCTGGGATTTTGAAACCTTGGCGTAGCCATAGCCCGGCAAGTCAACCAAATAGTTACCCGGCACCACTTCAAAGTGATTGATGAGTTGCGTGCGGCCAGGTGTTTTACTGGTTCGAGCGAGCTTTTTGTTGCGAGTGATGGTGTTGATGGCACTGGACTTGCCCGCATTGGAACGTCCCGCAAATGCGACTTCGGCTGTGCTGTCATCGGGCAGCTGGCCGAGAGTGTGGGCGCTGGTGGTGAACTGCGAGTTAAAATAATTAGTATTGATCATGATGTACAGGCCAATCCGGTCTGTTGAGACTATAGGGGCTCGGAATCATTGACCAGTATTTGTTATAATTTCGGTGGTTTTTTAATTGGTGCTTCGGCCCGAAGCCCGTTCCCAACTGCAACAATTCCCGATTGTTAATAATTCAGGTGTGATGATGCGTAAATCATTAGTCGTTTTGTCCCTTTCTATGGCGCTTGCCAGCACAATATTGACTCAATCAGTGCAAGCCAGTGATGCGGCTGATTCGAATCAAACAGCGGAAATCAAACCGACAATAGCCGCAGGCGATGCTGCTGCAGGTCAGGCGGCCTCTGCAGTTTGCTCCGGGTGCCACGGTGCAAACGGTGTTGCATCTATTACCAATTACCCAAATCTTGCTGCGCAGGGCGCGCCCTACTTGTACAAGCAGCTGGTGGAGTTTAAATCCGGTGCCAGAGAAAATGCGATAATGTCAGGCATGGTCGCGGCTCTGGACGAAGATGGTATGCGCAATCTTTCAGCCTTCTATGCTGAGATGGAACCACCGACGCTTAAATCCTCACCAGACAATCTGGAAGCAGGCCGACAGATTTACCTGGGAGGTATTACCTCAATACAGGTTCCTGCCTGTGCCGCTTGTCACGCTCCTGATGGTGCGGGTAATGATGCTGCTAAATTTCCACGCCTCGGTGGTCAGAACGCCGAGTACATTGTGGAGGCATTGCAGAGCTTTCGTTCAGGCGCGCGTGCTAATGATCCGGGTAAGATGATGCAAATGGTCGCCAGGCGCATGTCAGACGAAGAAATAGCAGCGGTAGCCAATTACGTACAGGGCTTGTACTAACTCTTTAAATCGACTAAATACAGCTGAAAAGAGTATTCGGTTTAAAAATATAACCGAAAGCTGTAGTTTTTGTTTAGAAGACCACTCAGAAAGAGTGGTCCGAATCTTAAGAGAATTTAAGTAACACAACGGCCGCCAAAAAAAGTTGTGCTGCGGTTGGTTGTGCTCTCAGTCAGCAGTTTTTTTATATCCCGAGTCGTTCCTGCATCTCATCAATCTGGGCACTCATCACACCTTTCTCGGCAGATAGTGCTGCAATTTCTCGTCTGAGGCTCGCAACATCCGGCGGGTTGACACCACTGGTGATCTGATTGTTCAGAGCGGCGGTCTGGCGTTGCTGATCAGCCAGGCGTGTGCGTAACTGATCGCGTTCATAGCTCAACTTGTCGACAGCTGACTGCAGCTCACTAATGTGTGCCGATGAGCCGGGTCCTGCAGCGCCGACACTGTGTGTCTTTTGTTCTGTTACTACTCGCCGATTTTCATCTTCAAGTGCGTCGACTTCGGCTTGTAATTTCACCACCATTGGCCGCAGTCTGGCGACCTCCAGTTCCAGGTCATTAGAGTTCGAGCCTTCCTTGCTGACCGCTTGATTGACTGCCTGCTTAACCTTTTGATCGAAGCCCGCCTGTTCCTGTTCGAGTCTGACTGACCATTGTCGATAGTCTTCACGTTCGCGCTCAATGTTGTCGAGCTGTTGTCTCATGTTATAGAGCTCAGCCTGTGCGTCTTCGCGTTCCCTTGACTCAATGGAGATACGCTTTCTCAGGTCGGCGTTTTCACGGTCCGCTGAACGCAGCTCTGAGACTTCGCGCTGCAAGGCCATGTAGTCGGCGTTAGCTTCCACTGACTGCAAACTTTGCATTTCGTATTCGTTGTCCTGCAGTTGCATAGACAGTTGCTGTGCGACACGATCTTTCTCGTCAGACGATGATTTTAACGCCTTGGTCAGATTTTGTAGTTTGTGGTTTTTAGCCCGTTCTTCAGCCAATTCGTTTTGCAGCATATTCATCTCGGAGCGTGTTTGGTCAACCTCGCTGTTGAGATGCCTGTGATGCGTTTTGTTTCTCTCTACGTCGTCGCGGTTCTGGTCGATCTTGGCGTTAAGTGCCGAAATTTTTGTTTTCAGATTATTGTTTTCATCATCAAGTGACTGATTGGATTTTTTAAATCTGGCAATCACACGCGAGTGTTCTTCTTCGGTATCCGCAATAGTTCTGCGCCACTCACGCTCGACTCGACGAGCTCCGTTTTGCTGGCCGATTTTACCAATGGCCCAGCCAATGAATAGTCCGATAAGGCCTGCGAGTGCCAGAAAAACCACCATCTTGGAAATCAGATACAGCATTGATGGGCTGAAAGATGAAAAGAGTGACATTTGTCCGTTACTCCGATTAGAGATTAAATTCTATTCTGCGGTTAGCTGCTCGACCTGCGTCGGTATCATTATCGCCAATAGGTGCAGTTTCTCCGTAGCCGATAGGGCTGAGACGATTACCGGGTACGTCTATTTCTACCAGGTAGTCGCGTACTGCTTCGGCTCGTTGTTTACTTAAGCTCAAATTACGTACAGCATCACCTGTGGTGTCGGTGTGGCCAGCGATTTCAACCACCAGATCACTGTAGCCGAGGATCGCGGCGGCAACGTCTTGCAGAACCTCTTTGGCATCGTCTGTAAGCGTAGTACTGTTTTTGTTGAACAGGATGTTGCTGGTCGGCAGCGCATCGAGTTCCTGCATTAATGATTGTGCCAACAGATCTTCATTGGTATCTGTGATAGTGACGTTGTTGACTGAAAAATTATTCAGTACACCGAGTTTGTCGCCGGCGATTTCTGTTGCCGCTATAGCCAGATCACGTCCGGTTTCGCGATCATTAACATTGCCGCTAAGACGCATCTGGCCAGAGCGTATGCTGATACCAAAATCAGCAATGTCCTGTACCTCTGAAGTAATGTTGAGTGCATCGTCGATCCAGGTGGCAGCGGAAACCTTATCTGAAATAGTTAGCTCGTCATCAAACCCGTTCGCACCAAACAGATCGTTTAAGCCAGTGCGTAAAGCGCTTGCGTCAGCCTCGCTTGCAACAAAGCCGGTCAGACTGATTTGATTGTTACTGGATCTAATCTCAACAGAGGCATCTCGTTTTTCAGCGACGGGTGGTGCTGTCTCTTCGGTAGACTCGGGAGAAACAGCAGCAATTGCAGTGCTGTCGGCTTCATTGTTTTCTGTGTCGACTTCTTTGATTGGCTTAACCGATAAATTGTCGATGACCTTCAGATTAGATCCAAGTAGTCTCTCTGCGGTTGCAACCCTTGCGCGGCGAATATCTTCTGCCGCCACTGAACCACCGAGCACTAGATCGGTGCCAGTAACCTTAAGTATCGGATTGCTAATACCGTCCAGCTGATCAATCATCGATAACATACCGTCAAGCCACTCCGGAGCCGCGCTGCCTTCAAAGCTCGACAGCTCATCTTTAACGTTGCCGCGACCAAACTTTCCAGCCAGTGCGGTGGTAATGCGCTCGATTGATTCTGCATCCGGCAAAATGCCCTGAGTGCTGACTTTGTCGTCAATGACTGCGATTGTTATGGTTGCAGGTGCTGCTACATCCGCATCTGTGTCGACAGGCACCAAAGGTTTGATTTCGGAACTTTGCGGTTGCGTGTCCGTGTTCTCTGCGGTTTCAGTATCTGATGACTGTTCCGCAGCGCTGTCCTCGATAGTCAGCTTATTGATCACTCTGCTGACACCATAGACTGACTGAGCTGATTCTTCTGCTCGAGTGCGAGCGGCTTCAGAGCCGATTGCACCAGCAAGCACTACCGCCTGGCCGTCAATAGAAAAGTCGGTAGCGCCGGTACCTTCCAGTGCGGTAGCAACTCTGGCTGTCAGGTCGCGCTCGATTCCGGGTTGCAGAAGCTTAAAGCAAAAAAATGCAGCGACAGCTGCCAGCAGAATGCCTAACAGTGCCAGCGACAGTGTGGTGCCTACGCCTCCCGCGCGCGGCGAATCGGTTGTATTACTATGCATTGCGTTCTCTATTGTTCTTATAGTGCGGTTGCCAACCGTGCGTCGTTCGCGGTTGCGACGCGGCTTGCTAATGCGTTTGTTCCGTTGGTTTGCCCTGACTACCCTAGCATTGCAAGCTCAGGTACCTGGGGCTGGAGTTCAACCGGGTTTTTAGTTGTTATATTACCCAATTGTAGTCGAACCTCGTCAAACCTCCATGAGACTAGCAAAACTCCGGAATATCGATCCTGACCACAACGAAAGTATTCTTCCTGACTTGCTACCTGACAACTCCTCGGCTGTGACGAATTCAATACTAAACCCGGGCAATTCAAAGTAAGGTTGTGTCATGAGTCCGTTGGACGGTCAGGTGCTGCCAGGCAAAGGTGGAAGCACCTTCATCTCTGGCCGGAACCGGAATTCTTGCTAGCTACTTAAAAAAAATGATGCCTCCTCCAGAACTGCAACCAGAACAACAATTAACCCATAGTGCCAATATATTGACTAAATTTGGAATATTACATTGTCTGTCGATCGCAGTCGTGATGCTGGCGTGGAGTCCTGCCTCGTTGCGAGCTGCAGATTCTGCAACTGAGCAGCTAATTATCGGCTGCAGTGAAGGAGCTGGCGATGAAAGGACCATTGCAGAATGCATAACGTTGTTGTTTGAGCAGGCAGAGGCATCGCTTACGCGTGTTGAAGAAAGGTGGCAACGATCGTTACAGGCAGAAGCGGAGGCCGTTGGCAACGATGCTCTGACGGAGAGCGACTTTCGATCTGCTGCCAGCGAGGGTGCTGACAGCACAACCAATGCTTCTGCGGATTCCAATGTTATCGCGATAGTCAACGATACCGCGCTTCAGTCCGGCATTTCGACCGACGGGAGTCGTGTTATCAACATCGACGAAGACAGTGAATCCAACCCGGGTGGTTCCGGCCCGGATAACTCTGACAGTGGCCAGACAACAGAAGCTTTTGAAAGCGAGGTAGATAAAACTGAGCGGTTCGGTTTTTTGCCGGCCCTTTTCCGCACTTACCGCGATCAGCATTGTGCATGGCAGGCAAGTCAATTCGGTGGTGATCGAACACAGCTGCAATATCAGGCGTGTATTGCGTCTTTAACCGAGCGAAGGGCTCGGGAATTAACTCGTTTGCTGGCAGTGCAGCGATCGATTGTTAAAAGTGGTCGCAGTTTCAGTGGCTATTACGTCAAGACAGATAATGGTGCATTGTTTCAGGCCTGTGATCGCAGGACTGACTGGTGGGTTACTGGAACAGACTCTGTATTATCTGCGCTGGACCGACGCTACAACGATATCGAAGCGCAGAGTATCCAAGTTACCCGTTGCTGTATATAGAGTTCAGTGGCAACCTCACTCGAGCACCCGGTGTTGGCGCTGGTGCCGACTATGATGCAGCCATTGCAGTACGCGATATCGGACTACTGCGACCGGTATCTGTGCAGGATTGTGCAGCGGGCAATAGAGGCCCTCAAACATTTACCGGTGTTGACGGTGCAGTGGAGTCAGGTGGCTCCGATACATTCCAGTCCGACGCTGCAACAGTTGATAATTTTGCTTCCTCTGGTTTTCTTTACGGTTACTTTAATGATTGGCAGGCTGCCTGTGCCGTTACCGAAAACAGTGTTTGCAGTGCAGAGACAGATGCGGAATTCGCCAGTGATGGTGGGTGGCGATTACGCGTCGATCGATCGCTTGAAGGTGACTGGAGAATTTTTCTAATACCTACCACTGATGACCAGGTGATAGAAAAGCAACTGACAATGAAGATTAACGACTCGGAAGTATTTCTCGACAAAACGTATCCGCTGTCAATGCGACTGCCTGTGAATCAGGGACGAGCACTTGCTGATGGTGAGCTTGCTCGTGAACTTATTGCAAAGTTTCGTGAAGGGCGGGAGCTGCGGCTGCAGTGGTTTGACGAGACAGATGTAATGTCGGAGTTAACCTTCTCTCTGCAGGGAGTGACTCGGGCGCTGGAATACTTTGATAACAAGCAATAATTCATCTGTTATATCCTTCTACCACTGATGCTGAGCCAGAATCTGTGCAACGATACTGGCCGCTACGACAGATATTTGCTTGCCACCGATCTGCAGCATTCCCACAGGCATGTGCAAGCGTTGAATTTGCGCTTCGGTCACACCGTTTTGCAGAAAGCGCTTTTTAAACAGAGCTGCTTTTTTTTCTGACCCAATACAGCCGATGAACTCAGCCTTTAGTTTTAATGCAAGTTCACACAGTTGATAATCAACCTCATGATTTGAAGTCATTACCACAATGACTTTAGCATTTGAGAGTGTGTCATTCGCTTGCTGAATATCGGTAATCCAGTTCAGGGTTACAGGCAGTCTTTCAACTTGTGTTGCAATCTCACCGGCCACCGGATGGTCACCTATCACGGTGAGTGCAATATTCCTGTTTTGAACTGCCCTTTGAAAAAACAGAGAGTTTCCCTCTGAGTAAGTTCTGCACACATCACGATCAATGAAAGATGTGTTGTCTGCGGACAGTACCCTTGTAGTTACGGGGCCAGAGCTATTGATTAGATCAAATTCTCGCAGCAATGCGCAGCTTGTGCCATTTGATTGGTGCAGGCGTAGTTGTGTCAGCCAGCCCGGATAAACCTGCGCGTCAAAATACTCGTAGATCACATCGCAAAATCCATTGCTGGTACCTGCAATTTCACCAAGGGGCAGTTTTGCAGTGCTGTATTGCACTGGTTGAGAGAGTAGCTCCCTGGAAGTATTGAGCATTTCAAGATAGCGCACATCTGAATTGATAAAACGATGCGAATTTTCTACGGAATAAAACAAGCCTGCACCGAGCATATCCGGTGAGCTGCCAGTGCACGAAGCTATCGTTGCCACGACAAACGGCTTTTGTTCGAGGAAATACTCGTGCAACTTTGAAAGCCAGTCTGACAACTTGATCCCCTTGTCTGTCACGCTCGGCGCCCCACTAGCGGCCTATTAGTGATGTGACTTAGTACGGTGTTATGCCTATCAATGAATCATACCGGTATAAACAAAATATTGACGCTCGACTGACAGAAACCCGATTCCGAACCTGTATTTTCGGCAGCACCCGCAGTGTTTGCAAGCTTAGTTCGGTTCTGTGGGATGCAGTGATGGATAGCAGTGCTGACTTGTCTGTGAACCAGAGTTTTCAAAGCGTCAGCCAAATTCTGACACCCGACTATACTCATTTGCGACGGACCGGAGCGAAGGTCCGTGACTTGTCTATGGAGTGGCACGAAATTTGGCAAGTACTTGGGATGCTAAGAGCTGAACGACACAGAAATCTTTGAGATGTCTAAAAATAAAATGAACAAAAAAACTATTGCACCTGTTGTGGTTACTGCTACTGCTCTCTTTAGTGGTATTGCCTCAGCTCAACTATTTGACGGCAGCTTCAACAAGCGAGTCTATGTAGGAATCGGTGCAGGGCAGTCCGATCTGGATCCGGACACAAGCGAAGTGCCTGGTATTGATGTCGTGGACGACAGTGACGTGGCAGTTAATGTTACGTTGGGCTTTGACTTAACCCGCCGCATCACAATAGAAGGGCAGTTTGCGGATCAGGGTGAGGCAGAACTTACCGGTAATACAGGCATTGAGTACCAGCAAATATCGGTCAGCGGACTCTACTACCTGTGGAACGCCTTTGGTAATTCTGATTTTCTTGACTTCGATGGTCTTGATCGGCGTGCAGGGCTTTCGCTGTACGGTCGCCTCGGTGTTGGAACGATGGAAAATGATGCGATCGGTGACATAGAGTTCGAAAAAAGAAATGATGCGCAGGTAGTGGCTGGTCTTGGTGTTGAGTATTCGCTTCCCGTCGGCTTCGGTGTACGTGGTGAATTTATAAGATACGATACCGATTCGCAGTATACCGGTCTGAGTTTACTTTACCGTTTCGGCGGTGGTAGAGCACCTATTGCAAAAGTGCCGCAATCAAAGCCGGAAATTAAAACTAACGAACTGCCGAGTCTGCCACCACCGAAACCAACCGAGACGTTACCACCACCGCCTCCGCCGCCGCCAGAGTTTCTGGAGGGTATAGAGAATTCTTCACCAACTGCGATCAATGAGGTCGATAGTGATGGCGATGGTGTGATCAACGAGTTGGATGAGTGTAGCGATACAGTGCCCGGCACACCGGTTAACTCCAGTGGTTGTGCAATGTTCAATGGCACGCTGGAAGGCGTTAACTTCCTGACCGGCTCCGACACATTGACTGATACAGCACGCTCGATTCTCGACGATGTTGTCAGCACGCTCGATGCCTTCCCTGATGTTCGTATTTCGGTGCAGGCGCACACTGACAGCCAGGGCCTTGAAGCCAATAACCTTACGTTATCGCGTAATCGCGCTTTAGCAGTCGTTAGATACCTGACCGCACAAGGCGTCTCACTTGATCGGCTTGAAGCTCGGGCATTTGGTGAAACCCAGCCAATTGCCGATAACAACACCCGCGCAGGGCGCTTGTTAAACCGTCGAGTGGAATTCCGTTCGTTCTAATGAATTTGAATACAACCCGGCTCTCAGCGGTGAGAGTTGGGTGATATTTCGAAATACTCTAAACAAAAAAAGAAGTCGTTAAGGTCTGCAATGAAACCACAAGAAAAGAATCCTGTTAAATCGAAAATTGCTTCGGCACTAAGTGATACTTTCGGCGCGCGTGTTGGTTTGCATATGGTTTGCGGTATAGCGCTGATGTCACTGACCGGCGTTGTGCATTCGACAGGCGTTGATACAGACAGTGATGGTGTTCCCGATAGCGTCGAAGTTGCGGAAAACACTGATCCCGAGAATGTTGCGAATTTTCTCGACAGCGATGGTGATACTGTGCCTGATTTTCTCGATAGAGATTCGGACGGTGATAACGTGTCAGACATAAATGAGTTTGGCGGCAATCCGTATCGCGACACCGACGACGATGGTATCCCGGCTTATCTTGATGACAATGACCAAAACGCCTCGATTGGCAATGATGATGGTCGAATTAGTTTTTTGTTTGACCCGGATAGTAACAATACTGCGGCATTTCAGGATTCAACACATGATCACCGTACTGACTCTGACGGTGACATGGTTCCGGACAGCATAGAGATGTCGGAGGGCACGAATCCCTCTGATGCCTCTTCATTCATCGATTCAGACAATGACGGAATTGCAGATATAGTTGACCCCGACAGTGATTCTGACGGTGTCTGGAATCAGCTTGAGGCAGGTGCACTGCCATACTTCGACAGAGACTGTGATGGAGTTCCGGCGTATCTCGATAACAATGACTTTCTGTCATCGGTAGGTGATGACGATAATGCAGTTCAGTCGATTTTTGATCCTGATAATGACGGCGTTGCATCATTTCAGGATCCCGTGATCAACACGGCAGACAGTGATGGTGATGGTGTACCAGATGACGTCGAAATAGCTAACAACACTGACCCTGAAGATGCTACACAGTTTCTCGATTTTGACGGTGACGGCGTACCCGACTTTATTGATGAAGACGATGACAACGACTCTATTCTTGATGTCATTGAGGGAAACAGTGATCTGGATGGTGATTTAATTCCGAATCAGCTCGATCTTGACAGCGATGGTGATGGTGCTTCGGATCAGGATGAGGGTATTGCTGATGCCAATGGTGATTCCATTCCGAACTTCATTGACACGACGACGACTGATGCACAATCTACCGGTGGTGATCAGGACAACGATGGATTGTCTGATGAGATCGAAGGCAATGGCGATGCAGATGCAGATGGTATTGCCAACCTGCTTGATACTGACAGTGATAACGATTCAATACTGGATAGCATCGAAGGTAACAGCGATCTGGACGGTGACATGTTACCGAACTTTCTGGACATAGACAGTGATGGTGATGGTATACCCGACGCTATCGAAGGTGACGCTGATGTTGATCAGGATCAGCGTGGAAACTTCATTGATCTCGATAGCGATGGTGACGGAATACCGGACGCAATTGAATTAGCCGGGGACACCGATCAGGACGGTATTCCAGACTTTATCGATATCGACAGCGATGGCGATGGCATTCTGGATATTGTTGAAACATCTGCAGATGCAGATGGCGATGGCATCGGAAACTTTCTGGACGATGACAGCGATGGAGATGGCATCCCGGATTCAGAAGAACTTGAAGTTGATAGTGATGGTGATGATGTACCGGCGTTCCTCGATCTGGACGATGGCGATTCAGAAGTGACCAACCCGACAATAGTGGAAGAAGAGAGCGGCGTGGTGCTTGTTGGTAGCAGTTGTTCTATATTTGATGAAAATGGACCCAAAGACCCGCTGTTCTTTATTGCCATGATGACTGCAGTAGCGGGCCTGGTACGCCGTCGTCGGCACTGATCTCCATAACTCCTGATAGCACCCAGGTTACTTTTAACGATTAATCTGGTCAATCGAGTTGACCAGATCGCTGCCCGCGCTGTGCGTTTCACTGTGATTTTTCAGTGGATTTAACCACTGCCACTCCGGCAGCTCTGCCACGCGTTTAAAGTGCGCGTCGTGGTTCGCTTCGATCGTAACCAGCTTTCCATTGTCCGGGTGCTTAAATACTAACTTTTGTGCATGTAACAGCAGTCTGTTGCAGGAAAATTGTTCCTTAAAGAATCTGTTGTGCACAGTTTTACCATAACTTGTGTCGCCTATTAGCGGATGGCTGATGTGCTTGAAGTGTTGCCTTATCTGGTGCCTGCGCCCGGTTTTAGGGTATACATCTATCATGCTGTAGCGAGTGACCGGGTATTTGTCTACAGTTACCGGCAATGTGATGTGAGCAAACGTTGTGTATGTGGTAATCGCGTCTTTGCGTGGTTTATGCGGTGCGTCTTTATCGCGTACCGGATTGTCTATTGTCCCTTCGGCATCAGTATGACCACGCACGACGGCGATGTAGTTTTTCTGAATTTCGTGTTGCTGAAACTGCAGGGAAACTCTGGCAGCAGTTTCCTTATTCAGCGCAAATAACAATACACCTGATGTCGGTTTATCGAGCCTGTGTAGTGGAAAGACCGTTGTTGCCAATTGGGTCTGCAGCTGTTCCTGTGCATTGTACTGTTCGTGAAAGTCGATTGCGCTGCGATGCACCAGCAAGCCCGCAGGCTTGTTAATAGCAACGAGTGAGTGATCTTTGTAGAGAACTTCAAGATCCGTCACTTTCGATTTTGCATTCTCCTGTTGCTGCTCTCGCTGGTGCACTAGCTGTGTTCTTTGTCACCGCTGACGGTGGCATCGATTTCTTCTTTTTCCAGCCGCTTCCACAGATCTTCGACCCAGCCTTTCATAATCAGTGACTCCTCCCACCGGTTGGACATCTCCATGCCGTCGGGTCCGGTCATGGCGTACTCGGGTGGTGCCAGCTCTGTCTGGAAAATCAGTTTGTCATCGACATCTGCACGTTTGCGCCAGTACCGAAAGCCTGCTTCCCACCAGTCGAGGAACTGCACTACCCATTTCTGGTGCTGAGGAAATTCGAGCTGCAGCTGGATTTGCTGAGCGGAAGAGATGCGACCCTGAAATGCATCCGCACGGCGAAGAATCTTGTCGATCAGTTGTGCTTCCTCATCCTTCAGTGGCAAGTCGAACTCGCGATCCACGACATAGTGAGAGAGATCCACACCGAGCTTCATGTCGGGTACTGATTCAAGTAACCGTACGGTATATGCCAGGTCGTTGGTGACCGAGTTGCGGTGTGTTTCAAATTCAATATTTACCGCTTCCTTTTCAGCTTCTTCCATCCAGTCCTGGACCATCAGTGAGGCTTCTTCGACGCCGCTGGGGATTACCTGGGCGATGATGTTGACCACAACAGCGTTAAATTCACGCGCCATCTCAAGTACTGGCAGTACATCGTCCATACTCGCCGGGAATGCATTGATGACACAGCCGAGTTCGTACTGGCGGAACAGAGGCATTGTTTTATACGCAGTATCACGGTCAGACGCAGCGAGATCGATAGCCACACCGGCAAAGCCGGCGTTTTTGATCTGCGCAAAATACTCCTCTGCCGAGCCTCCATCGTGGCTGCCTCTGCCCGGGTCCATAGCCCAAAGTGATTGATAGACGTCTAGTTTGGGCACAAACGCCCCCCTGAATTATGCGATACTGCGATTATGAACCAC
This sequence comes from uncultured Granulosicoccaceae bacterium, assembly GCA_964388065.1. Lineage (GTDB taxonomy): Bacteria > Pseudomonadota > Gammaproteobacteria > Granulosicoccales > Granulosicoccaceae. The sequence goes on along the minus strand of CAYLZS010000413.1, from coordinate 13,585 downwards.
TGAACTGGTCTGTGCTCAACCAGATACAGATCAGATTACTATTTTACCTGTTGGGCTTGTCTAAGTGACAGAGTCGATTTAACATTTGCCCGCGCTTCAAAAACTATACATCTGACGGTACTTTCTATTTCAGCCAACGTTACAAAGGTTTACCGGACCGTACTTTGATCGGAGGTTTGCTCTCGCTAGACTTTCGTCTGTGTGGCAATCCGGGCGGGGAAGCCTGCCAATAGACTTATTCACGCATCAGGGGTTGGTGTTGACTGTGTCAGTTGTCCCTCACTTTAACTACTAATAATTTAGACTTACACAATCTGAGCTAAAGGAAATTTTATGCACTTTCACAATAAGTATTTGGCCGAATTTTTCGGTACGTTCTGGCTGGTGTTCGGGGGATGTGGCTCTGCAGTTATAGCTGCTACTTTCGGAGACGGTCTTTCGATCGGATTGCTCGGCGTATCGCTGGCATTTGGTCTGACAGTAATGACCATGGCGTACGCGGTAGGACACGTATCAGGAGGTCACTTCAACCCGGCTGTCTCAATCGGCCTGTGGGTCGGTGGTCGTTTCGGATTCGGTCATTTGATTCCGTATATTGTTTTCCAGGTGCTGGGAGCAATTGCTGCCGCATTCGTTCTGCAGTGGTTTATCACTGAAGCAGGTAATGGTGGCGCCGATGCGCTTAACGCAGGTGCTGTACCGACCATTGCATCGAACGGCTATGGTGAAGCATCACCTGGCGGGTTCAGCATGACTGCGGTGATTGCGATGGAAGTTATCATGACAGCATTCTTTCTAATCATCATCATGGGTGCCACAGATGACCGTGCTCCAGCCGGTTTCGCACCAATCGCAATTGGTCTTGGACTGACACTGATTCACATCATCTCGATTCCTGTATCAAACACTTCTGTTAACCCGGCAAGAAGTACAGGTCCTGCACTGGTATCGAAGTTCTTCGGTGAAGGTGGTGATACTCCATTGACTCAACTGCCGGTATTCTGGGCAGCGCCAATTGTTGGCGGCGTTCTGGGTGCAATCATTTACAGACTGGTTGTTTCTGGTGCTGCACCTGCTGAAACTTCGACTCCTGACCGTGTAGAGCACCGTGAGCCTGAGTACCGTGATCGCGCTCCTGTAGATCGTGGCGGCGACTATGATCGTGAGTATCGTGATCGTGGTGACTACCGTGACTATCGCGAAGACTATCGCGACGATCGCTACTAGTCGATTAGCAGCAAGAGTTAACTAGTACAATGACGTGGCGCAGAAATGCGCCACGTTTTTTTTTGCCACAAAGAAAGTGGTTTCCAAGGTTGCTTATATGGATGTTCTGTTCAACACAGGTGTTTTATCTACCACCACAGGTACAAATACACTCTGCGAATCGGTAGCGAATGCGTAGTTACGCCCGTCAGGAAGAGCCGCATGCTGACCGCGATGACTTTGCCAATCTAAAAAAACTGTCGCCCTATATCTGGCGATACAGTAAGCGCGTTGCATGGGCATTGGGCTGCCTTCTGGTTGCCAAGCTTGCGACAGTATGTATTCCGCTGGTGCTTAAAGGCATCATCGATCGTCTCGATACTCAAATACAGGGTCAGAACGCAATACTCATAGCGCCGATGGCTCTTTTAATAGCCTACGGTGCCCTCAGGCTGGCCGGTGGTTTGTTCAACGAGCTTCGGGACATTCTCTTCGCGCGAGTACGCTACAGTGCCATGCATCAGATGTCAGTTGATGTGCTGGAACATCTGCACCGGCTATCACTGCGATTTCATTTGGAACGCAATACCGGTGGAATTTCCAACGATCTCACTCGTGGTACCCGAAGTCTTGCCTCTGTGTTGAACCTGATGGTATTCAGCATACTGCCAACTCTTGCAGAGTTTTTGCTGGTCGGTGCAATACTGCTGGTGCGTTATGACTGGAGTTTGATGGTGGTGATTCTGCTGACGGTTGCGGCATACGTGATATTTACACTGTCAATCAGTAAATGGCGAATGGGCTTTCGCCACGCAATGAACAAGTACGAAAGTGACGCTAATGGTCGTGCGGTAGATAGCTTGCTGAATTATGAGACGGTTAAGTATTTCAACAATGAAAATATGGAGAGTGAGTATTACAACGAAAAGCTGGATCTCTGGCAGAGTGCTGGTTTAAAAACACAAATCAGTTTATCAGCACTTAATTTTGGGCAGGGTGCAATAGTGACTGTCGGTGTCACGGTTATTATGATTTTTTCAGCCAGGGAAGTGGCAGCAGGCAATATCACAATTGGTGATCTGGTGCTGATCAACACGCTGATGTTGCAGCTATTTATACCGTTGAGTATTCTTGGATCGGTATACAGACAGTTGCAATATTCCCTCGCCGACATGGATCTTGTAATTAAGCTGTTGGGCAGAACTCCTGAAATCATCGATGCAAATAACGCAGTGCCACTGGAAGTAACTGATGCAAATATCAGATTTCGCGACGTAGAATTTCACTACAACGAAGATCGGAAAATATTAAATAAAATAAACATCGAAATACCTGCTGGTAAAAAGCTTGCGGTGGTGGGTCCGTCCGGGTCAGGTAAGTCGACTCTGGTTAGATTGTTGTTCCGCTTTTATGAAGTGACTGGCGGAAGTATTGAGGTGGATGGACAAGACATCAATGCATGTACTCAGCAGAGCCTGCGGCGGGAAATCGGAATTGTGCCGCAGGACACGGTGCTGTTCAACGATACGATTCGCTATAACATTGCCTATGCAAAGCCCGATGCCACCGATGAAGAGGTGCTTGCCGCTGCGAACAGCGCTGATCTGAGTGAGCTGCTGTCAAGATTGCCTGATGGATTGGAGACTGTGGTTGGTGAGCGTGGTCTGAAACTTTCTGGTGGCGAAAAACAGCGGCTCGCTATATCCAGGGTTATCCTGAAAGCACCGAAGATTATTGTATTTGATGAGGCGACTTCCAGTCTCGATAGTCAGTCGGAACGCGCCATCCTTGATGCACTGAATAAAATCAGCAACAACGCAACAACCATGGTCATTGCGCATCGTCTTTCGACGGTTGTTGATGCAGATGAAATTGTGGTGATGGATAACGGCCAGATAGTTGAATCAGGTACTCATGAGAATTTGTTGACCCTGACAGGTCTCTACCATCGGCTGTGGGAAATGCAAAAGAGCGACTCTAATCCGGACGCTTCTATACAAACATCCGTTCGAACGCCTGACGATTAACAGCGCAAGAGAATCAGGATTTCCTGAAGAGAATAAAGATTTATAAAATCAAATCTGGCCGGGAATGCCTCGTCTGATTTTTTTCTTTTATATTGACGAGCGCGAGATACAATAAAGGCAGTCAGATAAACCGCCAAAGCAATATGCGGCGGTTGTGCTCTATCATTTTAATCGATCGGTTGTAAAGTTTTGAAATCTGAAAAATCTGCACTGCGTTGTTTACAGAGTTTGTTTGGCTACGAGAATTTTCGCGGTCATCAGCAAGCGGTGATAGATCGTGTTGTTGACGGTCAGGATACGTTGGTTTTAATGCCGACAGGCGGCGGTAAAAGCCTCTGTTACCAAATACCTTCGCTGTTGCGAGAGGGAGTTGGCATTGTGGTATCACCGCTGATCGCACTGATGCAGGATCAGGTGCAGCAGCTTTGTCAAAACGGGGTTCGTGCGGCATTTATCAATTCCAGCTTATCTGCGCACGAAAACAGACAAATAGAATCACAAGCGATTAACGGTGATATCGACCTGCTGTATATGGCGCCGGAACGAATTGTGTCAACTGCAGGACAACAACTGTTATCGCAATTGAATATTGCATTGTTTGCGATCGACGAGGCGCATTGTGTGTCGCAGTGGGGCCATGATTTTCGACCTGAATACACACAGTTGTCGTCACTTGCAGACAATTACCCCGGAGTGCCGCGAGTGGCACTGACAGCGACTGCCGATGAAAATACCCGTGAAGACATTCGCAAGCATCTGTGTCTGGAGCAAGCCGAAGTATTCATCAGCAGTTTTGATCGGCCGAATATCCAGTATCGAATTGAAGGTAAAAATAATCCGCGTCAGCAACTGCTGCAATTTATAAAAAGCGAATATCCCAAAGCATCCGGCATTATCTATTGCCTTTCGCGTAAAAAAACTGAAGATACAGCGGCTTTTCTGCAATCGCAGGATATCAATGCGCTGCATTATCACGCGGGCATGGATCGTGAAGCCCGCGCGGAGAATATGCATCGGTTTATCGTAGAAGAAGGTGTGGTGATGGTGGCGACTATTGCGTTTGGTATGGGTATCGACAAGCCAGATGTTCGTTTTGTTGCACATCTTGATATGCCAAAGAGCGTTGAGTCTTATTACCAGGAAACAGGTCGCGGCGGGAGAGACGGCCTGCCGTCGACAGCGTGGATGGTTTATGGATTGCAGGACGTCATTTCCTTGCAACAGATGCTGGGTGATTCTGATGCCGGCCGGGAGATTGTTCAAATTGAACGCCATAAGCTGAATGCGATGCTCGGCTTGTGCGAAGCCACGGAGTGTCGGCGTCGAATGTTGCTGCGCTACTTTGGTGAAACTCTGGATGAACCGTGTGGCAACTGTGATACCTGCATAAATCCGGTAAAAACCTGGGATGCTACCGAGGCTGCCCGCATGGCACTGTCGGCTGCCTATCGCACCGGGCAACGATTTGGTGCTTCTTATCTGACGGATGTGTTGCTTGGTAAATCAGACGACAGAATTAAAAGATTTAAGCACGACACACTCAACGTTTTTGGTATTGGAAAAGAACATGATGCCAATACCTGGCGCAGTGTATTCAGGCAGCTAATTGCCCGATCGTTGTTAACCACAGATATGGAGCGCAAGGGTGGCCTGCGACTAACTGAAAACTCAAGACCGGTACTAACCGGTAGCGAGCAGTTGTTATTCCGGGTAGATGAAAAGCCCGCTAAGCAGAAAAGAACTCGCAGTGGAAAGTCTGTTGCTCCTGAAGATAACAACTTGTGGGAAGAACTGCGAATCACAAGAAGTGATATCGCTAAAGAACAGGGAGTACCTGCGTATGTAATTTTTCATGATGCAACGCTGATGGAGATGGTGCAAAACAAACCGCGAACTCTGGACGCTATGGCTGCAATTTCAGGTGTGGGTGCTGCAAAGCTCGACAAGTATGGACAGCAGTTTCTCGAGGTTATTACTGCAGTAGTCAACAGCACAGATAAAATCTCTGACCCGGAGGATCTGAAAAAACAACTTATGGCGGAGATAAAAAAAGGCACTTCGGTTATGGAGGCTGGGGGAAACTGTGGTCTGCCGGCTTCTCAGGCAGACGCAGCTCTTGTTGCACTTGCGCGTGACGGAGAATTGAGTCTGGAGAGAATTACAAACACTCTGTCAGAAGATGAGTGTGGGGAGATTGAAGCCGAAATTCTGTTTGCGCTTGAAACTGAAGAGCAGTCACTTAAACCGGTATCAGAACGACTGGGTGGAAAATACCCGATGCCCTTATTGAGAATGATGCAGGCGGCAATCAGAACAGAGGCGGGCGTAGAGTAGCAATCCCGGCTTCATCTGTAGTGCCTGGTCTACATCTAAGTGCCGGACGGGCACGTCCATGTGCTTCCAGCCGGGTTGTGTCTGATGGCTGTGGGTAATAATTAAGTTGTAGAGTTTTTCTTCTTCTTTTTACTTTTCTTAGCCTTGCAATCCTTGTCTTTTGAGCCTTTTTTGCAGTCTTTAGTTTTAGACTTTTTACTGGTTGATTTTTTCTTGCTGGTCGATTTTTTACTGGAAGTCGATTTTTTAGCAGAGTCTTTTTTAGCAGACTTTTTAGCAGTGCTTGAACTACCGGAGGATTTTTTGTCCGTGCTCTTTTTAGCAGTGCTTTTTTTGCTGCTGCTCTTACTGCTACTGCTTTTGCCAGTGGGCTTAGATACCCCTTTGGATACAGACATATACTTGCGGTTGTTTTTTATCAGTCCTTCACCAATGCCTTTGACATTAGCAAGATCATCGATATCTTTAAATTTACCGTTTTTCTTCCGGTAGGCAACAATAGCGCGAGCCTTTGTTTCACCAATGCCCTTCCAGTTTTCTATCATGGTTTCCGCATCGGCATTGTTGATGTCCACCAGCTGAGCGGCGAATGCGCTTACCGGTGCCAGTAGTACTGCCATTACGACCAGAGCGATGTTGATCAGCTGTCTGGTGTGCCTGCTGCTGGATTTTATTAGTGTTTTTACCGGCGTTTGTATAACGGGGGTGTTCATTGAATTCTACCTCTGCTGATGACTTCACTTATTTAGAGTATATCGGCGAATGTAGCAGCTAATGTAGGCAACCTGATGACAGAGTGGTGTAGTTGTCAATAGTTTGCATGACTTAACCTTTGCTGAAGACTCGTTGTTGCGATGCGTTCAGGCAGGTTTTTTGGCAAGTTTGGTACTCGTCAGCAGACAGGTTGCCAGTATCATCCAGACAGCACTGACGGTGAGCAGGCTATTCCAGCTGACACCGGAATCGAGAAGATAGCCGAATATTGCAGGACCAAGTGCTGTGCCAAACACCATGCAGGCATGGGTTAATGCTCTGATAGCACCGATATGTGTAGCACCGTACAACTCAAGCCACAAGGCGCTCACAGACGGTGTACCCATTCCCACAGTCATGCCAATCAATCCATAATAAATATATGGCAGGCCTGGTAACGGCAGAAAAGCCGCAACGAGTACTGCGAGTGTGAAGGGCAGCAGATAAAAACGTACCACCTGCGCACCGGAGAATCGATCGACCAGTAAACCGGTGACCAGTGAGGTGAGTACTGCAGCTATTGAGTAGGCAGCAATACCGGTTGCCCAGTGCGAAAGCTCATAGCCTTTTGCGGCACCCAGACTTTGCTGATGGAAAAACAATGCAGTTGAGATAATAGATGGTGAGAAAAGTGCCGGTGCTATTCTCCAGAACCTGCGATCACGGATAACCTGTGCACGGTTCCATGCATCGGGATCATGGTCTGCGTCTGCTGAAGATACATTTGCAATTGCAACCCTGCGCAATAGCAACTGGGCGACGATTGCGACCAGCAGTATTTCCACCAGCGCATACACAGTCCATGTCTGTCGCCATCCTACCTGACTGATTAAAATTATCGTTGTGAACGGCAGAATAATTTCTGCCACAGAATACCCGAGGCCTGACAAGCTGACACTGCGACCGCGGAAATCCGCACTGACACGTGATGCCGTTGTGATACCGGTGTGGCCCGATAATCCCTGACCGAACAGACGCAACATAAAAAACGCCAGTACCAGTGTTATCGGTGTGCTGACATTTGCCATACACAGACAGGCAACTGCCAGACCGACAGTGACAAGACCGGTGTAGAGTTTTAAATCGGTCTGATCAATCAGCTTGCCGAGCCAGATAACAGTGGCGGCACTTAGCAGTGTGCCAAGGAAATATAAACCACCTATATCGCCATGACTCAGAGCAAACGCCTCTCTGAGCTGCGGGTTAAACAGCGACACAAAAAAGGTTTGTCCGAAACCCGATGACATGGTCATCAGGAACCCGAATGCGATCGTCGCAGCGAGCGAATTGCGGGGTGAATTCATTGGGACAGGAGCCTTGCGCGGAACTGGCCAGTATCTCAATCTTTGACTGACGGTGCAGTTATTAATTATTCAAAAAACGCCTGTCTGAATAACTTTAGGAATTTTACTATCGAATTCTGAATTTTGTGCAACGCGGCTGATTCAACTGCCTGAATTTCATGATCACTGGAAGCTGTGGGTAGTTAACAGCGTCTATGCGTAAAGCTATTTATTTTCAGGCCGCTGGCGGTGTTGAGGGCGTGATTCTCAACAACTTTAAGGCAGACTTAAGCGGTCAGAAGCATGAAGGACTCATTTCGCATTGTCAGGCAATTTGCGGTAGTTATCGCCATTGCGCTGTTTTTGTATGGTTGTGGCAACAACGGCGGCAGTAGCAGCGATGGTGCTGATGCGGACAGTAGCTCCCTGTCTCCGGACGTCGGGTCGGCTGTAGTTCAGGTGCCGGTGGAGGAGCGCCGTATTGCTATTGTTCATTCACAGACCAGCAAAGTAAATTTCTACGATCCGTTTGCCTACAACCAGCTGTTTGCGTCGGTACAGCATCAGGCAATGATGGCGGGTTTGCCATTCGACCTGCTTGATGAACAGCAGCTCGCGGGTTCCGCAAACCTTCTCAACTATGACGCGATTGTTATTCCTGCGTTTGCAAATGTTAAAGACACAGATCGCAGTGCGATTGTTACCCGCTTACTTGAAGCTCAACAAAACGGCGTTGGTATCATTACGTCAGGTGAGTTTTTAGGCCTCAGGGAGGATGGTAGCTCATATGCCGATTATGTCAGCGCGATGGTTTCAGTGCTTGGTGTGCAACCGTCCGAATTTCTAAATGGTGTGACTGCGTCTGTGAAGATTGCTGATAACACGCATCCGGTAAGTAAAACTTATGAGCCGGGTGAAGAGGTTGTCAGTTATAAGCAAATCTGGTTTGCCAACTTCACTGCTGCCAGTGGCGAGCAATCGACACCATTAACCTTGATTGAATCCGATGAGGGTATTTACAACGGTGCCCAGGTCATAGAGCGCGCCGGACGCGTCGTGCATTTCTCTAATGATCAGATCATGGCGGATAACAATCAACTCTGGCGTATTATCCAGTGGACCGTTTATGGTGATGTAGCCCCGGTATCACTGCAGGTGTCACGTGCCGATCATGTATTTCTTGCCAGAAATGACATGGATCAGGCAATGATTGCAGAGCAATTGCCACAAACAGAAATTCCGCTGCTGGATATTATTGATCAGTGGAAGCGTGATTTTAACTTTGTCGGTTCCTACTATATAGATATTGGTAACAACCCTGCGGGTGGCGAATACACTGACTGGGGCGTGTCCGGACCGCTCTATCAGGACTACATTGCCATGGGTAACGAGATCGCTACCCATTCGTGGACTCACCCTCACCAGACTAGCCTGCTGACTGCAGCTGAGCTCGAGTTCGAATTCAAAGACAGTGCTGCAGAAATTGGTAACCGCCTCGGTGAACCTGTTGTTGGTGCTGCAGTACCTGGTCAGGCCGAATCCCTGTTTGTAGTGGAAACATTAGAACCGTGGCTTGATTATCTGAGTGGACGCACTGGTGTTGCTGGTTCTGGTTATGCCGGCGCGTTCGGCTACCTCGAGCCACAACACGACATGATGTATTTCAGTCTTAATATGGCACCTGATTTTACATTGATCGATTTTTTAAAACGTACACCAGCTGATGCGGTAGAGATCTGGAGAGACGAAATTGATGTTGTGCTCAAGCATGCCCAAACTCCGTTGGTGCACTGGCTGTGGCATGACTATGGTCCGACCACACAAACTGCCGCAGGTTTGTACACAAAGGAAATGTTTACCGATACGATTGCCTATGCGGGTAGCAGGGGTGCCGAGTTTGCGACAGTTAAAGATTTGAATAAACGCATGAACGCGTTTGCCGCGGTGAATTTATCAGTTGGTTCATCCGGTGTGGTATCAGCGACTGTTGATGTAGGCGATGCTGAGACCGGTGTAGGACAGTTTTCACTGAAAGTAGCTGATGATGAAAAGATCAGTCAGGTGCAAAACTGGTATGCCTACTCTGACAACCGTGTTTTCCTGCCGGACGACGGTGGTGAGTTTGCAATTACACTGGGAGATTCAGCGGCACCTGTAACCAGAATTACCTCACTGCCAATGCGTGCGCGTTTAATGTCGCTGACCGGTGACGGAAATGTTCTCAATTTCACAATGCAGGGTGAAGGTGAAGTCAGTATTGCGCTGAGCGAACTAATGATGAACAACACATCGGTCACCGGTGCTCAGTCTTTTGTTGAAGCTGACGGTGTGTTAACCCTGCAGTTTGATAGTAACGGCACACATGTTGTGGAACTCACACCTGTGACCGATTTAAATTCCACACCGGTTGCCACCGGCGGTTCTGTTGCAACAGAAACTGGTGTTGCTGTGTCTCTGGTGTTATCCGGTGCCGATGCTGACGGTGATACATTGAGCTTCAGTGTCGAGAGCACTCCTCTGAACGGTACTTTAACCGGTGTTGCGCCTGATCTGACCTATACGCCAAACCCGGGTTTTACCGGTACAGACAGTTTTGATTTTGTGGTTAGCGACGGTACAAAAACCAGTGAAACCGCCAGGTTTGATATTCTGGTGAATGTGGCACCGGTTCCCAATACGGCGCCGTTTGCCAATCAGTTAATACTGGAGTCGCTCAGTGATCAGCCGCTGGCGATTAAACTCAGCGGTAGTGATAACGAGAATCAGACGCTAAGCTATCAGGTAACTGCTGCTCCTCTGAACGGTACGTTGTCCGGCATGGCACCGGATCTGGTTTACACCTCGGATGCGGGCTTTGCAGGGCGTGATACGTTTGAATTTGTAGTTAATGATTCTATTGAAAGCAGTGCACCGGGTGTTGTTGTGGTTAATGTCGAGGCGCAGCTTGGACAAATCACCGGCACCGTATCTAATACGTCTACCGGTATAACTGTTGATGGTGATCTATCGGACTGGTCTGCGATTACGGCGTTTGAATCCGACCCGCAGGATATAACAGGCACCGGCAACGACATTGACTGGCGCGATGCCTATATGTCACACGATGAGACCGACTTTTACATCGCTTATCGCGAGTACGGTGATGCTGATCTTACCTGGGGTAATCAGATTTATATTGATACAGATACTGATAGCAGTACAGGCTTCAAGGGGTTTTCGCTGGAGTCGGGTATCGGTGCGGATTTTCTTATAGAAGGTGATGCATTGTTTCGCTACTTCGGTGACGAACTGGCTGTACAGAATGACTGGTTCTGGGAGCATATCGGTAATGTTGAAGCTGTCCTGAACGGCGATAGCGTGGAGCTTAAAATTTCACGCACTCAACTGGAAAACCCTGACAATGTACTGTTGTTTTTCTATGGTAACAGTGCTGCGACGGCAGGTACTGCACTCGATTTATACCCTGACAATGCGTATGACTCTGCAGCAGTACTGCGGAACAGGCGTTTCAGCTACTCGGTTAATCCGAACAACGTTCCGGACAACTTCGCACCGGTGGCCTTTGCACAGCGCATTCAGTCGACACAGGGTGTTCCCTATCCGTTAACGCTGACGGGCTTTGATCAGGACGGTGATCCGCTGGAATATATCGTTGATGACAGCAGGCTGACAGGAGGTACACTAACAGGTACTGCACCGGATTTGATCTATACACCGGATGGCACTACAGATTCCGAACTGATTATCTACCATGTCAGTGACGGTGTAACTGTCAGCAACTCCCGTTCTATACAGATTTTTCTGGTGCCGCCACCTGCCGGTAACAATCGACCGGCTGCTAACAACCTGAGTCTTGATGTACTCGCGGGATCAACTGTTCCGGTAGGCTTAACAGGCGCAGATGCAGATGGTGACGACTTAAGCTACCGGCTGATAAATCCGCCCGTCAATGGCGTGTTGTCCGGTACAGCCCCTGATTTTACTTATACTGCATCCGGTACTTCTGACAGCTTTACCTATGTTGCCAGTGACGGACGCATAGACAGCAGTCCGGCTACCGTGATTATTAATGTGGTGACTCAGTTACCGTTGAACTCGGCGCCGCAGGCCGGCAACCTGAGCCTGACCACAGCCTTTGAAACTGCAACGGGTGTGAACCTGGTGGCGATGGATGCTGACAATGATCCGTTGAGCTACAACATAATAACCCCGCCGGTACTGGGTACTTTATCCGGTACAGCGCCGCAGTTAACCTACATACCGTTTGCCAACGTCACCGGTACAGACAGTTTCAGCTGGCGGGTCAATGATGGCACAGCAGACAGTGCAACGGCGACGGTTGTGATCGATGTACAACCGGCAGTCCCTGTGAATGAAGCACCGGTTGCCAACGGCCAGTCGCTTGTGACGGCATTCGCAGAGCCGGTAGATGTTGTACTGAGTGGTCGTGATGCTGATCAGATGGTGCTCGCATTCAACCTGGTAACGCTACCGCAGGGTGGTGTACTTTCGGGCACAGCGCCAGACCTTGTGTATACACCGGGTGCAAACTTTTCCGGTGCAGACAGCTTTACGTTTGTTGTTGATGACGGTGAGCTGACCAGTGCCAGTGCTACGGTTACTATTGAAGTCGGATCACAAACCGCTGGCATCCCGGTATCCAATCCTGTGTCATCTCTGCTTGTTGACGGTTCGGTTGCTGACTGGGGCGGATTGCAAAGCCTCGGAGATGATCCGGCAGATGTCGGCGGTGTCGCTGCCAGCAACCCGCTTGACTGGCGTCAGGCCTGGGTGGCGCACAGTGCAACTGATTTGTACATAGCGTATCGCAACCATGAAGCTTTCAGTCTCAGCTGGGGTCATGGAATCTATGTAGACACAGACGGTGATATTAATACCGGCTTCCGCGGCTTCTCGGGTGAGTTCCCGATCGGTGCAGACATTCTGCTTGAAACCGATGATGTACAGATGTACACAGGCAGCGGAAATGACTGGGGCTGGTTAACGGTTGCGCAATCCACTGTAGCTGTCAGCGGCGATACCGGTGAGCTTTCCCTGCCGTTAAGCGCTATCGGCAATCCGCAGAGTTTACGGTTCTACTTCAGGGCCGATAACAGCGCTTTTAACGGTAATACCGTTGATCACTTTCCGGATACAGCGGTTGATGCAACGGCTCCTGTGGTTGTAGCGCCGGCGCCGGGTGCTGCGGCTGTCAGTGTACCGCGCTATCTCTCTTATGAGTTGACGCCGTAACAATTGTGACCGGCACAAAAAGCAAAAGCCCGATAACGGGCTTTTGCTAAGTATTAACGCTTACTGCGCTACTTACGAATGATCGACAGCTGCTGTGTCATGAGTTGACTGATTATTCGCAAGCAGTCTCTTCTTTTCGCGCAGCAGTTTTCGTTGATAACGGCTTTGGACAATATCTGAAAGAGCCATCACAACGATCACGAAGTAGAACGTTCCTTTTGTCATCTGCTGGACTTCAGTGCCAAGTATTTTCATATGTGCCAGGTGTCCGCCTTCGGAGATAAGCATGATGCCGACCACGAAAAGTATGAACAGACCAAGCACTTCATACATGCGGTTCTTCTGAAGAAAGTCTGATACCCGATCTGCCAGTGCGATCATCATAATTCCACTGACGACAATTGCAAAAGCCATTACAGGTAAAACATCAGTCAGCGCCATAGCACTCAGAATTGAGTCGAACGAAAACACCAGGTTCATTAGTACGATCCAGACGATCACAGTGAAAGCTGAGCTTTGTCTTTTATCGCCGGCGTCATGTTCTTCGAGCGACATCATGTGCATGATTTCTTTCATCGCGGTGTAGATGATAAAAACGCCTCCCAACAGCACAATAATTGAGTGAAAATTGAAATCGAATTCCAGCACACCTTCCCATTTAGCCGCAAAGACAGACGTCTGGAATTTTTGTACCAGATTAACCAGAACAACCAGCAGGATCAGGCGCAG
>CAYLZS010000412.1:0-4016 GCA_964388065.1 uncultured Granulosicoccaceae bacterium | reverse complement strand
ATTTTTTGACGTTGTTGGACCTATGTATTGGTGCATTGTCGCCGACAAAAGTTATCCCGAAATCACTTGATGATTGTATAGCGGCTTTCTGCAGGATATACCGGGTGTAAAAAAGTCTTTGGAATATTGCATAAACTGTATTAAATCGACATAATAAATTATTATTAGCCAGCAAATTGCATTTCATCGACATAACTGTCATGCGCTCATGATGAGGCAGTGTATTTTAATGACTTTGAGACATTGACTTTTTGACTGTGTTTCATTAAAGTCTACTCAAATTTTCCTACCAAATGGCTGATTTAAGCATTGTTGAAAAAGCTCACATTGTTTCGTGGCTAATATCTTATAAGAGCTTGGAATGTTTGAACAAAAATTTAATAAGTCCGCTCCATCGCACAGCTCTATGTACTATTGGAAGAACAAATTCATTGAGACAGGTTCCATTATTGATGATCGACCTAGATCTGGACGGCCCGTAACAGCCACTGGTAATGAGCAAACTGCTGAAATAAGGGACTTAATCGACAGCAATCCAACAACATCAACAGCACTTCCTCGAGGGTCCAGGAGCCCGACCTCCAACCCGTGCTGTGGGCGCGGCCTGCCGCGTGCAAATCGAGGAGTACGATTCTATTACAACATCCAACAACAACACCAGCTTCTGCAAACCCAAAACACGATCTCGAACAATCGGGTTTTCGACAAGCCGGATCACTGAGGCCCAGGTGATCCGGCTGCTCCTGCTAAGGGCCGGAGATATCGAAAGCAACCCAGGTCCAAAATGGCCTTGCCCTGGATGCAATAAAAACGCAGCCAATGGAAGTGTCCTTTGTGCCATTTGTCATGAATGGTGGCACCTAAAATGTGCGAGTATCAATTTCAAGCAGGCAAGGGCCCACAAGTTCTGGAGCTGCCCAAAGTGCCTTTCCAAGAATGAGGAAGTTGATAATGAAGAACCTAACAACATCGACCAAAATCAGCAGACCAAAGGAATAACCGATCAATACAATGTCAGCCCACCCAAACCTCAAATCAAACAATGCAACCAATGCGACAGAAACTTGAAGGCCCCCTTCCTCCAATGCTCTATTTGTAATTGTCTTTCCCATTGCAAGGCTTCCTGCAGCAAAGTTTCCCGTGCAGCCTATGAAACTCCCTCCTTCAAGTACGTATGCCAAAGCTGTGATCCAAAGCATGAACCCAATACCAAATGCAATATCTGCCACAAAATCATCCGCCATAACTACCGCAAGGCCACCTGTGCAGACTGTGGTAAGCAATCACATTTTCAATGCGCAGGCATAAACAGGAAGGAAAGAGAACACCCGGACCCAAACTGGTCTTGCTGCAGCATTCCATCGGCCCAAGAACAAAAACCGAAAACTCCAAATTGCCTCTGTAAGATCTGTCAAAGAAACATTCTCCGACATAACCGAAGACGATGCTGCCGGCTCTGTACTAATGAAGCCCACCTGACATGTACAAACTTACAGGGAGAAAACTGGACCTGCCCGGACCACAACCTACCAACAGACACTAATGCCACACCTGACAATAGCGAAAATGTGGAGACCCATACCAATGAAGACAACCATACCTCTGCGTGTTCCGAATGCAAGAATAAGATCAGAAAAAACTACCCCAGGAAATCATGTCATAACTGCGGAGCCAAATTCCACATTAAATGTCTGGCAGACACCAGGAAAGCGCAACAGCTGGCCCGTAACAATCCAACCTGGAAATGCAATGAGTGCAAAAATATTCAAGAACCTACCAACAACCAACGGCTCAACACCAACACCACTACCAAACAAAAGGACAACATAAACGTCCTTCAGTGGAATTGCGCAGGCCTCCTCAGCAGCATTGACGAACTCGAGCATTTTATGGGAAAGAACAACGTGGACATAGCTTGCATTCAAGAAACCAAGCTACAACCCAGAGACAGAACACCTATTATACCTGGTTTCACAGCAGTGCGCAAAGACAGGAAAGACAGCAAACTTGCTAGAGGAGGAGGACTGATCACGTACATCAACAAAGGAATACCATTCCAAAATGTCCATGTCGCCGACAACACAAAGGGTTTGGAAATATGCAAAGTCGAAATCAGCTCTCAAGACGATACGCCACTCTATATCACAAATATCTACATGTCTCCTAGCACCTCCGAACATCTGGGAAGATTACTTGCAGGGGAGGAAGAGAACATTGACCTGACAATTGATGCCAATGAAATCATAACAGCCGACCTAAATGCCCACGACACTATATGGGATAATTTTTGTCGCCCCAATAATAGAGGAGCCCACATAGCTGACCTCTTATTGGACAATGATGGAACTATCGTCAACGAAAACCAATACACCAGAGCTAACCTGACACTCCAACAATTCTCTGTCCCGGACATTACAATTACACATGACTTAAACGCAAATAATATCACTCACTGGACTACACACAAGGATCTCTCATCCGACCATCTCCCCATTACCTTCCTCGTTAATCGCAAAATCAACATCGATAAGACCAAATGCAAATGGGCATGGAACTGGAAGGAGGCCGACTGGACCAGCTTCACAAACCAAATTGAAGACCAATGCGAAAATCTGCAGGGTGTTGATGTCAGTACGTACGAACACTGCCTTACCAAGATAATACTTAAAGCGGCGTATACTCACGTCAAGCTCAAAAAGACGGGCCAGAAACCGATTAGGTGGTTACCAGCAGAGATCACTACAGCTATCCACACAAGGAACCAACATAGATCAAACAACGAACCCGCTGAATACCAAAGCATGGCTGAAGATGTTAGAGACAAAATCAAGGAGTATAAAGAACAAATATGGAAGGAAAAAGTCACGGATAAGAAGGATACCAAACAAATGTGGAAAATTCTTGGTGCTCTTAACAACCAGACGCATAAAGAAGATAATAAAGAGCTCATTACAACAACGGGGCCCCGTGTCACAGATAGAAGCAAGGCGAACGCCTTTAAATCATACTATGCATCAATAAGCAAACTCGCCATCAGCAAAGAAGACAGGAATATAAAACGATCTAACATCAAACGCATCAAACAACACACAGCCGAAGAAAACTGGACCCAACAATTCACGACTTCAGAACTAGACCTTTGCATCAACAAACTGGCAGATAACAAAGCGGCAGGACCAGACAGGATTCACAATAGATTCATTAAACACCTGGGAAAAACAGCTAGATCACACCTCCTCAATCTTTTCAATATGAGCTGGCTGTCCGGGGACGTACCGCAAACATGGAGATGCTCAGACATTCGCCCGATCCCGAAGAAGGGTAAGGATCTCAGTAAGATTGAATCCCACAGGCCCATTAGTCTAACCTCCAACGTGGGAAAGCTCCTCGAACGATTGATAACAACCAGACTAGTCTACCATCTCGAATCTCACAATATGCTTGCTGAAGAACAAGCCGGGTTTAGAGGCAACAGAGGAACGGAAGACCAGATCCTGCGATTGACCCAAGCAATCAGTGACGGATTCCACAAAAAGCCTATGAACCGCACCCTCCTCTGCCTGCTGGATTTCAGCAAAGCATACGACACTGTCTGGAGGGATGGCCTGCTCAACAAAATGCTGAACGCAGGACTATCAATCCGCCTCATAAAATGGCTTAGAAGCTGGCTGCACAATCGAAGAAATTTTGTGACTATTAACAACACAACCAGTAAGACGGCAACTTTCAAGCAAGGAGTCCCTCAGGGAGCAGTCATCTCCCCCATTCTCTTCCTCCTATACATTAATGACCTGAAAGATACGGTACCTGAGGACGTCAAGCTTAGCCTATTTGCTGACGATGTAGCATGCTACGCCAGTGGCAGGAACAAACTAGTGCTGGAAAAGTCCATCCAGGCTGCAACTGAAAAGATATCAGGCTGGGCTGACAGATGGAAGTTGCAACTAAATGCCGATAAATGCTCCTCAACCCTGTTCACAACTGACAATAGAGAAAGCCAATGGAAAGCGAAGATC
>CAYLZS010000411.1:0-5051 GCA_964388065.1 uncultured Granulosicoccaceae bacterium | reverse complement strand
GATTTCAAAGGCGAGATCTACACTCGTCAGGAGAGAACCGGCTTACTGCTTGGTACCTATGAAAAAGCCTGTGTACCCTGGTCACCGAATGAAACACCGTGGGACTTCGGTCATGAACTTTTGGCACCCGATCTCGACCGCATTGCACCATCACTTGAAATTGGCTTTAAGCACTTTCCAGCGTTTGCCAGTGCAGGTATCAAGCAAACCGTTAATGGTCCCTTTACCTTTGCACCGGACGGCAATCCGCTGGTTGGGCCGGTACAGGGATTAACCAACTTCTGGTGTGCCTGTGCAGTCATGGCAGGTTTTAGTCAGGGTGGCGGTGTGGGGCTGGCACTGGCTAACTGGATGGTCGACGGTGACCCGGGCCACGACATCTTTGGTATGGACGTCGCGCGCTATGGCGATTTCACAACGCTTAGATATACCAATGCCAAAGTACGTGAAAACTATTCAAGGCGTTTTTCGATTCGCTTTCCAAACGAAGAGCTTCCTGCCTCACGACCACAACAAACCACACCTCTGTACGACATCATGGTGCGTGACAACAATGCAGTGATGGGAGATACCTGGGGACTTGAAACACCTCTGTGGTTTGCACCACAGGGCACCGAAGCTATGGATATTCTTTCTTTTCATCGATCGAATGATTTTGAACCTGTTGGTAATGAAGTCAGAGCTGTCCGTGAAAGTGTCGGGGTTACCGAGATCGCCAACTTTGCAAAATATAAAATCACAGGCACTGGTGCAGAAGACTGGTTAAGTCACCTGATGACGAACATCATGCCCGCATCTGGCCGCATAGTTTTAACACCAATGCTAAACCACAACGGCAAACTGATCGGTGATTTCACAATCGCCAAATCACAGGAGAATATTTTTTATGTCTGGGGATCATCCGGTGCCCAGATATATCACATGCGCTGGTTTGAACAACAACTACCACAAGACGACAGCGTAAATATTCATCGCTTTGGTCAAACTATGGTCGGACTGTCGATTGCAGGACCACGCTCAAGAGAGGTACTGGCACAACTGGTCGATGAGTCAATTGATAACGAAAACTTTCGCTTTATGGACCATCGATCAATCGACGTTGCGGGCTGCCCGTGTCTTATTAACAGAATTACCTACACCGGCGACCTGGGTTATGAATTGTGGATGGAACCAGCCTATGAACGACGTATTTACCAATCTATTAAAGAAGCGGGAAATCAATACAACATTGTAGATTTCGGTATGCGCGCCCTGCTCTCAATGCGCCTTGAAAAAAACTTCCCCACCTGGTTTGCCGAACTGCGACCAATCTACGGACCCTATGAAGGATCGATGGAGCGCTTCATCAAGCTAGAGAAAAACCACTTCATAGGTCGCGAACAGGCAGCTGCGGAGTTCGCGGACGGCGGCAAACTCAAACGCGTGTCTTTTACCATCGACACAAAGAACACCGATGTGATGGGTGACGAACCAATCTGGGCTAAAACGACCGAAGACCACCAAAGCATTGAAGCACCACACGGTTACGGAGCACCGCGCTTCGATGCCAGCGGCAACGAAACTCCAAAAGCTGTCACACAAATTGACGGCGACTGGCGCGTGGTCGGCTGGGTGACCTCAGGTGGGTACGGTCACTCGGTCGGTGAGTCATTGGCTCAGGGCTATGTTCCCGCACGGCTCGCACAACAAACAGCTACTAATTTTTTTGAGATAGAAATTCTGGGTCAACGATGTGCTGCACAACTTATCGAGCAACCGCTGTTTGATCCTTCCGGTTCGAAAATGCGATCGTGATGGAAGGCCGGTTATGCAATTGTTCCAATAAAAAGATAACCACCTATTACATAGAATAGTATCTTTGTTTGAAACTCTCACAATAGGTTTTAATGTTTGGGTACTCTGCAGCCATTGTGTTTATTGGTGTGTCAATTTCGGCCAGAGTTAATTGCGCCAGAAAGCCGTACAGCGTGGCATCGGCACTGCACGGCTTTTCGCCGAACAAAAATGGCCCGCTACCCAATAGTGTAGCGACACTTGAAATACTCTCTCGGGCAATCTGCAATATTTCATCTGTACTGTGTCGGCCCGTTCCCTGACCATGCAGCGCTTTACCGACGTCACGGCGTACAACCGCTGGAACAAATAATTTCATAATTGCAGGCATTTCTCCAAAAAAGGCCGATCGGGTCTGTCGCCATCCTGAGTCATCTATCCATCGATAATACAAACCGCACCAATACGATTTCTCCTCAAGCGTTGCGCACACCAGAAACGCAATGGCCTTTTGTTCATCAGTCAAATCTGCATCAAGGTTTACGCCGTGCTTTTTTTGCAGATGCTGCACTATAAACGCACTATCGGAGATTACCTGATCACCGTCGGTAATAAACGGCAGTTTACTTTTTGGGGCCTTGCGAACATTGTCGATACCCGAGACTGACTCAAACGGTATATCGGCAAGACGCAGGTACGCATCTACTTTCAATACAAACGGGCTTGCATCTGGCAGGCCGAGTTTAGGGCCAAAGCCGTGCAACTTAATCATTGGAATCCTTTTCATGAATGGATTTATTCCACTATACACACATAGAGAGTGGCGATACCACAGCCCCTCAGTGTTTATCGAGAAGTACCGTGAATGCCACAACAATAGCCAGCCAGACAAAACGTTAAGCCAAAAAAAAGCCCCGCACTGCGGGGCTGTATAAAACCATAGTTCGAACTGAAAGCTAGCCAGTTGCTCCGGCTTGCGGTTTCATATCTGCAGGGTTGATACCCGCCACTTCAACCGGCTTTTTCATAGCATCGCGGCGGAACGGTTCACCAAGCTCCTGGTTGAGGATAACTTCGATAAACGTGGTAACACCATTAGCCTGCTGCTTGCAGGACTCACGCAAAGTATCAGTCAGCTCATCCATAGTTTTCACAACTACACCTTTAAGACCACAGCCATCAGCAATCTTTGCATAGCTCAGATGCGGATCGAGCTCGGTACCGACGAAGTTGTCTTCATACCAAAGTGTGGTGTTACGCTTTTCCGCACCCCACTGGAAGTTACGAAAAATAACCATGGTAATTGCCGGCCATTCTTCCCGACCAATCGAAGACATCTCATTCATTGATATACCGAATGCACCATCACCTGCGAAACCGACAACCGGTACATCGGGGCAACCGATCTTGGCACCAATAATAGAAGGAAAGCCATAGCCACAGGGTCCGAACAGTCCCGGTGCCAGATACTTGCGGCCTTTTTCAAAGGTTGGATACGCATTACCAATAGCGCAGTTGTTGCCGATGTCACTGGATATGATCGCCTCTTCCGGCAAGCCCATCTGGATTGCACGCCAGGCCATACGAGGTGACATGCGATCAGGGTCACGCTGGC
Organism: uncultured Granulosicoccaceae bacterium; assembly: GCA_964388065.1. Classification (GTDB taxonomy): domain Bacteria; phylum Pseudomonadota; class Gammaproteobacteria; order Granulosicoccales; family Granulosicoccaceae. The sequence continues at coordinate 1,663 of CAYLZS010000411.1, read as the reverse complement.
GGCTCTGTTCGTTCCACTCAGTACCCGGATCATCATCTTCGTGATCCATGCTCGACAGTGTCTGCAGCCAGCCAGACTTGGTGGTACGAATAAGACTCTGTCGATCCTCACGACCTGCATCCCCCGCAGTCGGTGAGAGTTTTTCAAGCAAAGCCTGAGCAACCATCTTTGCATCGCCACAAATTGGTACTGTTACTTTTTTGGTCAAACCAATGCGATCTGAATTGATATCGACCTGGATGATCTTTGCGTCCTGTGGCCAGTAGTCAATGCCGTAGCCTGGAAGCGTTGAGAACGGATTCAAGCGTGTGCCAAGAGCCAGTACAACATCGGCTTTGGAGATCAGCTCCATCGCGGCCTTGGAGCCATTGTAGCCAAGCGGGCCAACCGACAGCGGGTGCGAACCCGGAAACGCATCGTTGTGCTGATAACCACAACAAACCGGCGCTGATAATCTGTCTGCCAGTGCCGCTGTGTCATTGATAGCACCACCTATAACCACACCTGCACCAGAAAGAATTACCGGAAACTTTGCGCTGGAAAGAAGCTCTGCCGCCTGCGATATTGCATTAGCACCACCGGATGGTGCTTCAAGATGCAGCACCTGAGGCAGCTCGACATCGATAACCTGCGTCCAGTAGTCTCTGGGAATATTGATCTGTGCCGGGGCGCAGCCGCGCCATGCTTTGGTAATGACACGGTTCAATACTTCTGCAACACGGGAGGGATCACGAACTTCTTCCTGATAGCAAACCATCTCACTGAACATTTGCATCTGTTCAACTTCCTGGAAGCCACCCTGGCCAATGGTTTTGTTGGCAGCTTGTGGAGTCACCAGTAACATCGGCGTGTGGTTCCAGTAAGCGGTTTTAATTGCCGTCACAAAACCGGTAACACCCGGGCCGTTCTGGGCGATCGCCATGCCCATCTTGCCAGTGGCACGGGAATAACCGTCACAGATCAGTCCGCCGTTGGTCTCATGGGCGACATCCCAGAATGTGATACCGGCCTTTGGAAAGAGATCGGAGATTGGCATAAAGGCCGACCCGATGATGCCGAACGCGTGCTCGATTCCGTGCATTTGGAGGACTTTTACAAACGCCTCTTCTGTGGTCATTTTCATTGCAGTATTCCTGTTCGCAGATGGGCCGTATAGTCGTGCCTGACTGGCCTTTCTTCAAGTGCCAGTTGTAACGCCTGATTGTACCAGCGATGCACCAGTTAACAGTTTTACATTCTCGCGCCTCGCAGGACCAGAAACTCGTTGTATTCACTTGGAAAAACAATCTGGGGTGATAAGCACTAAGCCGACAACCGGTCTCGCAGGTCGCAACAACATAGCCAATCCGTTCGCTAATACCGTATATTCGCCACAGCAGCAATGGGCTGGCGACGCTCGGGCTCCGCTCTGACGAAGTTTTCTCGTCTCCATAAACCCGCTTTATAATGATCAGGAATGAACGATCAAATTACAACATCAGCTCTGCTGCAAACTCAGGGCATCAGTAAATCTTTTGGCGATGTGGTTGCCAACGACCAAATCGACTTCCAGGTCGGCAACTCACAAATCCACGCACTGTTAGGTGAAAACGGTGCTGGAAAGTCAACCCTGATGAAAATCATCTGCGGCCTGCAACAACCCGACAACGGTGAGATTTTCTGG
>CAYLZS010000410.1:0-5872 GCA_964388065.1 uncultured Granulosicoccaceae bacterium | reverse complement strand
CTGGCCGACTGGGAAGTAAGACCGCGGCTGTTAACGATACCCGGTGTGGCGCAAGTGATTCCGATTGGCGGTGAAGTCAGACAATATCGGGTTACACCAGACCCCGTCCGTATGCGTAATCTGGAAATTTCCATAGAAGATGTGAGCAGCGCACTTGGGAGCTTTAGTCAGAACGCCGGTGGCGGATTCGTAGATCAGAATGACCGCGAATATCTGGTACGCAATATCGGACGCACCACATCTCTTGAAGATCTTGAATCTGTAACTATTGCCCAGCGGGATGGCCGAGTTGTGCGGCTTGATCAAATTGCAGATGTCGGATTTACCGCCAAAACCAAACGTGGTGATGCGAGTTTTCAGGCGGCACCTGCTGTCATTCTTTCAGTACAAAAGCAGCCAGGTATTGATACGCTTGTATTAACAGAAAAAGTTGAGCTGGCGCTTGCAGAGCTACAACGAACCATGGAAGGCGATATCAAGGTCGACCATCTGCTCTTCCGACAGGCGAACTTTATTGAAAATTCAATCGAGAATTTGAAAACGGTACTGATAGAAGCTGCCATCGTTGTGGCGCTTATTCTCTTTGCATTTTTACTGAATTTTCGCACTACAACAATCTCTCTGCTGGCAATTCCTATCTCGATTCTGATTACCGTGCTTGTGTTTCGTTTATTTGGAATGACAATTAACACGATGACGCTGGGTGGGCTTGCGATTGCTACGGGTGAGCTTGTTGATGATGCTGTTGTTGATATTGAAAACATCATGCGGCGCCTGAAGCAGAACCGACAATCATATAATCCTAAATCCTCGTTGCATGTAATTTCAGACGCGAGTCAGGAAGTCAGAAGCGGGATTATCTATGCAACGATGATTATTATTCTGGTCTTTGTTCCTCTGTTTGCTCTGTCGGGCATTGAGGGCCGTCTCTTTGCACCGCTCGGCATCGCCTACATCATTTCAATTCTTGCCAGTCTTATAACTGCGATCACTGTTACACCAGTACTAGCCTCTTACCTGCTACCGAAGATGCGTAGCCTTGATCAGAAAGATAGTCCGGTAATGCGAATCATGAAACGGTTGAATCACAAGGCGCTTACCTTTGCATTTCGCTGGCCGAAGATTCCGCTTATCACCGCCATCGCAGCGGTAGTGATCTCTATTATGGCGGTGACTGAGCTGCCACGGTCTTTTCTGCCGCCGTTTAATGAAGGTTCTCTTACGGTGAGTTTCCTGCTGCAGCCTGGTGTGTCGCTTGAGCAGGCGGACGAACTCGGTCGTCAGGCGGAAAAACTCATTATTGCAGTACCGGAAGTAGTGCAGGTCGGGCGACGAACAGGCCGCGCCGAGCTCGATGAACACGCCGAAGGTGTTCACTCCAGTGAGATCGACGTAGACCTTAAATCTTCTGACCGCGAGCGCGAAGAAATATTGGCTGATATTCGGCAGCGTCTCTCGGTTCTGCCTGCTTCGACCAACATAGGCCAGCCGATTTCACATCGACTGGATCATCTTCTCTCAGGTGTTCGTGCAGAAATAGTCATCAAAGTATTTGGCGACGACCTCGATACTTTGCGCTCGGTCGCCAATCAGCTTCGTCTGACTATCAACGATGTTCCGGGTGTCGTTGATCTTCAGGTTGAACGGCAGGTCCAAATACCGCAAATTCAGGTGGTAACAGATTATGAACGAGCGCGGACCTACGGAATATCTCCGAGCCATGCAACAGAGGTGCTTGGTCAGATATCAGAAGGACGTGTGCTCGCTGAAATCATTGACGGACCACGCCGGTTCGACCTGGTCCTGAAAACCGGTGATGCAGATCGAACTCGAGATGGTTTGGAGAATTTTCTGTTAAGTACCGAGCAGGGTGTTGTGCCGGTTGGCCTCATTGCAGATGTTACTGAAACAGAGGGTCCGAATCAGGTGCTTCGGGAAAACGGGCGCAGGCGCATTGCTGTTTTCGGTAATACTGATGGCAGTGATACAGCGGCGATTGCTGAAGCTATTCGCGCACGCCTGGCAAACTTCAATCTGCCCCGCGGCTATACAGTAGCACTTGAAGGCACATTCAAAGCGCAGGAAGAAGCTACACGTCTGATCAGCATTCTTGCGATGATTTCGCTAAGCCTGGTTTTCATAGTTTTATATACCCGCTATCGATCTGCGGCACTGGCGCTTATTATCATTGGCAACATACCGCTCGCATTGATCGGTAGTGTAACGGCGTTAATTTTAACTGGACAATCTTTGTCACTCGCGACCATGATCGGCTTCATTACGCTTGCCGGCATCATCACCCGCAATGGAATTTTAAAGATCAGTCATTACATCAATCTGGTACTTTATGAAGGGGAGGCCTTCGGGACCAAAATGGTGATGCGTGGCTCGCAGGAACGGCTAACCCCGGTTTTGATGACGGCTCTTTCAGCAGGTGTTGCACTTGTGCCACTGGTTCTTGGCGCAGGTGATCCGGGAAAGGAAATATTGCACCCGGTTGCTGTTGTTATTCTCGGTGGTCTTATAACCGCCACAGTGATTGATGCTATCCTCACTCCAGTCCTGTTCCTGTATTTTGGTCGCGCCGCTATTGAACGACTAACCCAACACCAGCAGCAGCATGGAATGCGTGAAGCCTACTAGGAGATACCGTATGCCTTTTTTTTACCGTTTCATTTCGATGCTTGTTATAACTGTTTCTTTATCGTGCAACAGCATTGCTCATGAAGTTAAAGCAGGCCCCAATGGCGGGCCAATTACTGATTTAGGGGAGCTTCATCTGGAACTTGTTATGAAGTCTCAGAAGATTGAACTTTATGTTACTGATGCCAATGGCGATCCTGTTGATGTGGCTGACGGGGGTGCCAAAGTTATCATTCTGGCCGGTACAAAAAAACTAACCACAACACTTGAGCCTGTTGCAGATAGCGTGCTGGGTACTACTTTCTCTGTTGCTGACTCCGGGCCTTATACGGTTGTAGTGGTGGTTGCCCTGAAGGACAGGAAACCGGTTCAGGGCCGTTTCAAATTGAACGAGTTATTGTCTTTACGAACTTTGCAAATTGCAAAGGCCTGATCTCCTGCCTGTGGCGTGGTGAAGGTATGTTCGCAATAAAGATAATCAGTTTCACACTGGCGTTTTCAGGGCTTGTCGGTTGTTCAGCTATTAAAGTCGAAACCGGTTTTGATGAGGTGTCTGATCTTATCGTGGAGCGGGGTGGTAAAAGAACTTTATCTCCGGATCGTGCTGATGCCCGAACAGCTTTAAATCTGAAAAACCCAATCAGCCTGAACCAGGCGCTTCGTATTGCATTGGCGAATAGTCCGAACCTTCAGGCACAGTATGCCCGACTCGCGATTTCGCGCGCAGATGTTTTTCAGGCAAGCCTGTTGAGAAACCCGACCTTTGATGCCTCTGTGGCGGCGGGCATTACAGGTGATCCAACTCGTTTTGCTCTGGGTGCTGTCGTTCCGTTTCTTGATCTTGTCTACCGCAAGTCTCGCACTAAGGCAGCACGTGCTGAATTTAAAGCAACGCAGATTGAAGTCGCCGAAAGCGTGATGGAATACGCCGACGAAGTCGCAAGCGCTTATCTCGATCTGGCTCAGTCATCGGCGCGTCTTGAGGCTCGGCAAGAGGTTGCCAGCGTGGCGCAATCTCAGCTACAGGCGTTGGAGCGTTTAGTGGCGGCGGGCACAATTGATGGCTCTGAATTCGCAGAACTTCAGGTAACGTCGTCAATGGCAGAAATACAAAGCAATGCAGAACGCGGCGAGCGCGATGCTGCACAAACTCGACTGGCCGGATTGATCGGCACACCACTCGAAAACAAACTTGCCACCAGCTTTGAACTCGAGAACATAGATATTTATAGCGCGAATTTCGAAGCACTGAGTGAACAAGCGCATCGACAACGCCTTGATCTGTTCAGGGCTAAACAGGATATACAGCTTAAAAAACTTTCTCTTAAAAAAGCCCGACGTCTGTTCAATGAAGATAGCAGTGAAATCGGGCTGGAGTTTGAAGATGAAGATGACGAACGCTTTCTTGGTCCCTCGGTTTCTGCAGAGGTGCCGGTTTTCGACCGAGGTGAAATTCGCAGGATAAAGGCAGAGGCAGAACTGATAGAAGCAGAGCGTAAGTTTCGGGCAATGGAACATTCAATAGACGCTGACGTGCGAGTAGCCCATCAACGAGTGTCTGCCCGCAGCGCGACAGCGCTCTCCTATCAAAACACGCTTATTCCTTCAATCCTCTCGCAAGGGAGGCTGACGCTCGAACGCTTCAATGCCGGGATCATTGACGTTACAGAATTCCTGGATTCACAACGAGCGGTTAGCGATGCAAAGCTTGAGGCAATAGACGCCGCTGCTGCCTATTGGGAGGCACGGATAGAATTGGCACAAGCGATCGGTGGCTGGCCCTCTCATCTAAATTCCGAACACACCCGTCGGCAATAACATTTCTGTTGCAAATAGCAGATTAAATACAATCTGTTGTTTTTCTATTGCACTGGCTCGAAGGATTGCATAAAAGCGGTAAGCGCTTTAATTTCTTCTTCCGTCAGTTCAAAGCCCGGTCTCAGCTCATGCTCGTCTGGTCGAGTCCATGGCGGTGGGCGGGCATAGTGACGAATTACCTGTTCGAGTGTTGAAAATCTGCCATCGTGAAAGTACGGTCCGGTATTGGTGATGTTGCGCAGTGTTGGTGTTTTGAATGCGCCGCGCTTATGGGCGGTGTCGCGGGTCATATAGATGAGGTGCAGACACTCATCTGCTTTTGCATCAGAGTATTTGCCCTGGCAATTAAATTCATCAAGCAATGCTGATTGCAATCCAAACTCCCGCCCGAAATCGTATACCGGACCGGTAAAATTGCCGGTGCCGATATTGTGAAAATCTCCATTGCTTTGTAACGGTCCGTTGTGACATTCAACACACTGGGTTTTCTTTTCGTTCAGGAAAAGCAGAGCGCCCTCCAGTTCCAGTTTGCTAAGCGTTGAAATCTGTCTCATCTTTTTGCCGCTGGCTACTTCCTCAGTAAAAAGGTCGAAGCGAGTTTTTATTGGTTTTAACGTATGCTGATAAGCGGCTAGTGCTTTGCCAATATTTGCAAATACAGTATTGAATTTTTCTTGTTCGGAAGCACTTATTTCGCTCCAGCGCTGCTTTTGTTTTTGATCTCCCATCGGGGTGGCGCTGGCGGATAGTACTTCTTCGTTGCCGGTAAACGGTAAGGATCCAAAAACCGATTCATATTGGTTTCGATAGTCCTTATTACCAGCAATAAATCGGGCGACGGCAACACGGTCGCCTGCCATTTCCTGCGGTGCTTCAATGGGTGTGAGCGCTTGTGACCACATTGAATCGCGTCTGCCGTCCCAGTAAAACCAGCTTTGCCACGCTGCGCCGTGCAGGGCCGGGGTATTGCGGTTGGTGGTCTCCACGGCAACTCCGGTTGGCAAACCATCGGTAAAGAATTTATCGGGCAGATGACAGCTGGCGCAGGAAAATTTGTTTCCGGCACTCAGCTGGGTTTCGTGGAAAAGCTGTTCCCCGAGTTGTTGGGCCTGCTCGTCGAATGCAACACTGTTTGATTCCGGTGCTGCCGGAATCAGCTTTGACAGAGCCAGTGTCGCAAGAATGTTCTGTTCGCGCTCAGTGAACTCATTGCGACCACAGGCAGTTGCAAAGCTTATAAAACAAAGAACTGCGATGAATCGCAGGGTGCCGTCAGGCAGGAGAGTTGACAGTTTCACTTACTCGGACTCGTGTGCAATGGCGCGACGACGGCCATGCAGCAGTAAACAGGATGTGTTACTTATAGCGTTGCGTTCAGGAGAGTGTATCAAGTGTCCCGCAGTTGGCAAGA
>CAYLZS010000409.1:0-4880 GCA_964388065.1 uncultured Granulosicoccaceae bacterium | reverse complement strand
GCTATTTAGAAGTTTTGCACAAAATCTGATAAGCGGGGGTGACAGAGGCAACTCACAGCTGTATTTACACGATTCGCAAACAGCAGATACAACTTTGATATCTTCCGGTACAGACGGACGAGGGGGTGAGTTAAGTACGTTCACTGGCTTTATATCTGCTGATGGTGAACTAATTGTGTACGAGAGCTCTCCACGCTTTGTGGGGGAGCAAAGTACTATCAGTTTATATCGTCGCAGTACTGGTGAGACCCGCAACATTGACTTATCACAAGTGCTTCAAACTACGGAATTATTTTGGCCCGACATTCATGCCATGACTCCGAACGGACGGTTTATTCTGTTGACCTGTTGTGTAACAGAAGTTAATGATTTTGATGTCAGTGTTTTTATCTACGACACAACTAATGATGTAGTTGAGTTATTGCCAGGCGCAGGTGTCAGCAACGGAAATGCGACAATTAGTGATGATGGACAGATAATTGTATACGCCAATGGACGTCTGCTGGACCGTAGTAATGGCAGTGTGAAAGAACTCAACCTGGATGCCTTTAGAACATTATCCCCCGATGGACGATGGTTGCCGTATACACAGAATTCGGTGGACTTTCTAAGGGATAATCTCAATGATGTGGTTTACGTGACTAACCGGCGTATTGGCGGCTTTACCGGTGATGGCAACAACGCACATCTAACCACAGCTCGATCTGACCTTGGTGTCACCGATACCAATTCTGTGTTTGATGTCTACCTGTATGATTTTCCGCTTTCAGACCTGCCGTGAATAAACAATAAAAAATTTGGGGTCAAGGGAGTTTTATAATATTCAATTCCCGCTCAATCTGTTTAATCCAACCCGGCCGCTCCGTTGTCTTCCGACAGACACAATAGCAGATGAATATGGATTAGCGCGTGTGGATTCACAACTCAGCGCTCCAGGGGTTCAGTACCTTGAAAAACCGCCCTGACCCCTATGCCTTCTTAAAACCTCAAATTGCCCCGGGGCGGATGCTGATTGTCTGTGTAAACATGCGATTTACAAGCCGTTAAACGCCGCTTCAACATCTTTTATACGCGCGCCTACCACTGCAAGATCCTTCGGTACAACACAGGTCTCTGTGCAGCTGGATTCGAGTTCCTTGCGGAGTTCGTTGCGTATTTTTTCAGACTTCGATTCATCATCGATAAATTCGAATACATTGGTTCCTTCTGTAAAACCCTGGTCTGCATAAGGTATTGACGCAATCGCACCCAGCATATTGCTCACCATAAATACGGAGGTAATTCGATCGCCCACATAGGCCCAGTCGCCGATTGATTCAAAGCCGGCTTTTTCCGTCTCAGTTTTTAAGTCGGTAATTTCATTAAGCGCAGTTGCAACAGCTGCTACTGTTCTGAACATCTCACCTTTGGGCATCGCGCCCGCTAATTTTTTATTTGCCTCTTTGTCGGCACCAACCTTCTTTTGCAGAGATTTCAATGCTTCTGCGGTGGTCGGCATTGTTTTTAGAAAACGATCAACATGATCCGGCGTGAGCTCAGTATCGAGTGCCATCGTCGGTGTCACCAGCTCAATGTTGGAGATCAGTTCAGATAGTCCGGGTATAGATTCGTTTTCCGGAACGGTTTCAAGCCCACCGTTTTGTTGTAGATATTTTGCTATGGCTGTGTATTTTCGTTCGTTCGCGATTTTAAGCGGCGTATCGCCTTTGTTAGAAGCAAGATTAACGTCAGCACCTTTGCCTGTCAGATACTGCACAACGTCCAGCCGGTTGGTTTCTACCGAATAAAAAAGCGTTGATCTCCCTCTTTTGTCAACTTGATTAATATCTTCGTTGCCAGTCATATAGGATTTAAGGGTATCGAGGTGCAAGCGACGGGCAGAGACCAGTGAATCGGGCTCGAAAGGCTTCATGCCATAGTCTTCGCGGGAAAGAAGGATGTCGTTGTTTTGAGCAAATACTTTGCACTCAGGAGTTGCTTTGGAGAAAACACTGTCCTGCTCTCTTTTATTGCATCTTTCCAGTGCCAGCTTCTCAGCCAGACCGGCTTCAGGCCTGCTGTCGTAAGTACAGATAGAATAGGCACCGCGGTCACTAACGGTATAGGCAAACGTTTTAAATCCGCCTAACAACATGTATCTTCTGAAATTGCGCTGGCACGCCCGCCCCTCTAAGACAGCCATGGCCTTATCGTGCAAGTCGATATATTCCTGACCCTCCGGAAGATCATAACCGGCATCCGGAAACTCCGGCAGGGCACCTTCTTCTACTACCAGATTACCGTCCATATCTACCAGTACACATTCAGCCTCGATTTTATTTCTTTGTGCGGCTCCTCTGCAGGCCAGCAAGGCATCGAAATGAGCGCCACCGGAGAACGTATTAGTTTGTTCCCAGGCACATGTTTGTCTGCCATTCTCATCAGTCGCTGCAGCAAATGCTTTGCGTCGGCCAAGTTTTTTATAGGTAGTCCGGTAGCTAACCAGGCAATTGCCCGATAAGACTTTTTGCGCCGTGTCGATGACTGGTGCTGACTGTGCCGATCCGGAAAACATAGTCGCAAAAAATATTATCATTGTGCCGGACAACTGGTATTTCATAATTAATTTACTCCGTTAAACCAAAAACAACTAAACCGAAAACAACGCGTTCGCCCGCACAGGCTTTTGTTACCTGCTAATAGAGCTCGCCGGATCGTGTACTCTCTATAAACCCGTGATACCTTAATTGTTACCTTTTTTTTGGATGTACTCTTAAGAGAGGTATTTGAGTTAATGCCAATAGCAAATAATACGTGCATTCCTTTTTCAGGATTAAGCAAATTACTACATTCAGTGGTTAATTTTCCAGCTCATTTCACTTTTTGAGTACTTATCCAACGTCTTCAATAGCTGCAATATCTTGTTCTGAACAAAGATCGTGACAGTCATAAGGGGTCAAGGGAGTTTTACAACATTCATTTGCCGCTCAATCTGTTTAATCTCCTTCTCCAACTCACCCGCGACTACCTGTCTGAATTGGTGCCAGTTAATCAGCACTATCGCTAAGCCTCCCCTTTAGCTCCCGCTCGGTTTGGCCAAAATGCTACTCACACCAATTTATTTGTCATGACTTATTGACAATGTGGAAGTCGCTGGCATACACTACATGTCATGACAATAAAGCCGCGAAGTACTCACATGAAGTTAATAAACAGCCTTGTATGCAGTGCGCTGCTCCTTGGCGGTATCCCGACAGCATTAGCCCAATTGGATCCTGTATGCCGGCAAGTTGCAGCTGATCCGGATGGTGATGGGTTTGGATGGCAGGACAATGGCTCCTGCATTGTCACTCAGGAGTCAGAGCCGGCACCGGAATTTACCAATCTCGAAACCAGGGAATTTATTAACCTGACTCGTGCCTACTGGAATGCACCGGTTGATATTTACAACAAAACAATCAGTTGTGTGGCTCATCGCTTCAGTAGCGACACCGGAACCTATGTGGCAGATAATGATCCTTCGCGTGAAACCCACTACACCTTTCACTACACCCACCTGCCACTAACCACAAGTGCGCCCTACACTGGTTCACTCCGCTCAGAACATATTGTTTCTCCCGGACCAGATAACGATAGTTTCGAAACTTATTACAATGAAACGTTTGTAACCTGGAGTATGGACAACGGAATCTACACTGGTGGTGCGCCTTTTACAGAATCACCCTATGTTGAGATAGTGACGGTACCTTCAACAAACCGGAAGGCAATCAAAACGTGGCGCGGCAACGGAGAATTTGTTCAGTGTACGGCTGTACCCACCGGCATACCGCCAGGTTTAGAAATTGTTGACGCTTCTAACGGCACTGGCGAAACAAACACCGACAATGTAAATTCTGAAACCAACACAACTGTAGATAATCTATCCAGTGCGGATAACAGCCCGGGTATTGATAACAGTACGAATAGCAGCGATGTAACTGGTAATTCAAACGAGACGGAAAACACGGAAAGCTTAAACAGCCCGGGCAGTAATGTAAGTGCCGTTATAAATAGCGATGCCAGCCCGTCATCAGGAATATCACAACCATCGAACGTTAGTAACAGTGGTGGCGGATCTTTCGGTTTATGGCTACTGCTACCGTTGATAATTCTCAGGCGACTGCGTGGCAGGATAACAACGCAGAACGCGTAGCACAGGATAGAATAACAAGATTAAGACCCGCGACCAGTTGATTATTTCTATCTACAGCTTTCATCAAAGGGAAACCACCTGCATTCTGTGTTCGTTATATCAGCCTTGTGTTGCTTTATCTGTTGTGTTTCTACTGTATCGCGATTTAGATTTCCATCAGTTTGGTCATCGAAATAGAACAAGCGATGCTGCAGTGGATTGTTTTGCCAGAGGGCGTAAGCAATCTATCAGCAGTTTGAGTAGCCTGGCTCTATGGATATGAGTTCTGACCCAACGGATCCGACGTATATTCTTTCAAGCTTTGCCCAGTAGCATGCGGAGCTGCACATAGGACATGGACGTGCTGAGCAGTAAATTTCGCACCCCGTCAGCAGTTTCGAACCCGTTCGACTGCACGCATCTCTGATGGCGTCAATTTCAGAGTGTGCGGTTGGATCATTCAACAGAATCGTTCGATTTCTGCCCTCACCGATTATCCGGCCGCTTTTAACAACTACAGCGCCATACGCGGTACCATCACCATTTTGCACGGAAATGTTTGCAAGCTCGACAGCACGCTTAATATAGCTTGCTGGTTCCTGATCATCAGGTTGCGCTATTGTCTGCGCACCGGCTGCTGCCTGTGCTGAGCGATGCTGTCCGCCAATAAAAGAAAGCGTCGGAAGCAGCAACATACTGCTGAGCATCATTCTCCGCCGCACTGATTGTC
>CAYLZS010000408.1:0-4219 GCA_964388065.1 uncultured Granulosicoccaceae bacterium | reverse complement strand
ATTTTGTAGTCCCCGGGTTGATACTTTTTGTTGCTCCAGATGATTTCCATTGCCGATCTGTCGCTGTTTTCGTTTGAGAAGGTGATGAAAAACCGTATTGGATGATCATCTCCTTCTTTGGTGGATTCATCAGTATCACTGACGATGGGTGTTGTGACTTTCCAGCGCCATGACAATACAGAGTGTGAGCTGAGAAGAATTTCGGTGTCACGTGCAAGAATCGAAGCGCTGTTGTTTGTACTACAGCGAAGCACAGGCACACCATCCTCTTCAGTCATTCTATAGTCCGCGGGTTTGACTGTCAGGAACTTACGATGTGCCCAGCCTTCAGGGAGATCATCTGTGTTCAGGTCAGCAAGCAGGTCTATAGGACCCTGTTTTGCGAGCAGTGGATTGTTGGTATTGAAGGGTGACGGTTTCGTAAACCAGTAGAGCGCGATGGCCGCGGCCACAACTACACAGGGAATGAGAATTTTGATTAGTAATCGCATGCGTTGGATTGATTCAGACTAAGCTGGCCAATAGTAACTTGAAGAGATGACGTGTAGCAAACTAACAAAGGCATAGTTTGACACCCCTGATTTATTTGAACGGTTAGAGAAAAAACAATGGGTCCACGGAAGCTTGATAACTACAATATTGAGTTGCTATGTGATCTGACTAAAACGAGCTACGGAAAAATGCTAACAGGTAGACCATGTGTTTTAATAATTTTATCCCAGTATTGAAGACCCCATCCCTGGAACACTCCATCAATCAAAACAATCGGCGTAAGTTCTATTTCATCTACCTCTCCGTTATTTTTTATAAAATCGGTATAGTAGTGAAAAATCTCAAAGTTGTGTCCGTTTGACGAATATGACGATGTTCTGTGCGGGTTTTTAAATTCCTTCTGGATTATTTTGTTCGAGTGACCACCTCTCCTGTCTTTGGAAGTAATATTTTTAGTCCCCATCGTATTGAGCACCTCTAAACGGCTCATCCCTTTGCGTAAATTAAGTAGCTTTTTTTTGTTATCTTTTGTTACCTGGCGTTCAGTTATGCCAGCGTTTACTGTGGAGCGACCTGTGGAGCTGCCTGTTGAGCGACCTGCGGAGCTGTTTGTGGAGGTCGCCGGTGGCATTGGCGGGTATGGCCATGACGCGCATCCAACAAGGGATATCGTTGCGGATGTAATAAGAAGTAGCTTCGCTATACTCAAAAAATTTATTCCATTCCGGATCAGAGTAACTCTGGTGCATATACGAGTATATGAATAGTTATGGGGCCCCTAACTTTTTATTATCTTTGATTTGTCTGCCGGTCCAATCAAGCAATTCGCCGGGCAGTGTGATATGGCAATTGTAAAACCTCAATACTTTTGTTCGCATTGTGGTGCGCCAAAGAGCATCATGACAGCAAATAACAACGACAGTCAAATTTTGCCAAAGATGAGTTTCCAATCTATGGCATTAATTCCGAACTGCGTGACTATGCGGAGGAGTTGGAGAACGGCAAGGGATTTCTGATGTTACGTGGATTTCCGATCGATCGGTATAGCGACGAAGACATTGAAACCATCTACTACGGACTGGGCCTGCACCTTGGCACCCCTGTTTGCCAGAATCTCAAAGGTGATTTACTTGGCAATGTGATGAACGTTGGGGATGTCACCAAAAAAGAAACACGTGTCTATGAAACCAATGCCTACCTGCCGTATCACACAGACCTGTCTGATGTGTTCGGCCTTATTTGTTTGCGCAAAGCAAAGTCTGGTGGACTGACCAGCCTGGTGAGTTCTGCGGCAGTTTACAACGTTATACTTGAACAGTACCCCGAATATCTCGGTGTCTTTTACCGTCCAATGTACTACGCACATTTAGGTAAGGATTCTTCCAATAAAGCACCAATATTCAGCTATCACGATAATAAGTTGAGCTGGCGCTACCTGCGCCAGTACATTGAATTAGGCCACGAAATGCAGGAACGACCATTGTCCAGAGTCGAGGTAGAAGCAATGGACAAGTTTGATGAGATTATTCATGACCCGCAAATACGACTGGATATGATGATGGAGCCTGGCGATATGCTTTTTGCCAATAACTATTCCGTTATGCACTCACGCACAAGCTTTGAAGACCATGAAGCGCCGGAGCAACGCAGAAAATTATTGAGACTTTGGGTAAAGATGCCTAATGCAAGAGCGCTTGCACCGGACTTTCCAGGGCAGAATGGTTTTCCACCCCCAGCTTGAGTGTAGCTTACACCTTTGAAGTCAAATCAGGTTAGTTTTGTAAAGTTCATATTCTTCTTGCGGAGACAGACACTGTCAAAAAAGCGTTAGAGGCTCGGGTCCACAACGCGCCCACTGAATAGTATTACGCCAGTTGTTGTGTCGCGCAACAAGTATAGGAATGGTTTGTCTATCGAAATTTCCTCGAACTGTACGACGCTGGTGGTGACAACTCCTACCGTAGTGACGGCAGCCGCCCTTGTACCATTTTGGTCTACTTCAATGCGTGCCTTCTGTTGCACGGTTAGCTCAAGCTCTTGATCAAGGGAGTCAAACATATCCGATAAGTCCAGATCTTGTACCGGTAGTCCAATCGGCTCGAGTAGTTTGTTCGCGTCAAGGAGGCTTTCTATTTCAAACGCTGGCATTGAATAAGCCACTCTCACTGATTGAAGTGAGCTCACGATACTGTTCAAGCGCGCTACAGAGAATGTTGATTCGAAACTCGCAAGATCATCCGGCATCATGATCATCATTGACAGTTCACCGCCTGCGTACGGGATGTCGACTACTGTCACGTCACTTTCCACGGAACGCGCCAGTGTCCTTTCCCCGCCAAAAGTCGGTACCCGTTTGATGTCACCGTTAGCTACAGTGAAGAATTGCTCGCTCAGGTCGTCAAACTGTTGCTGCCATGCAGCGTCGAGAAATATTGCATTGAGCAACGCAACCTGAGTTGCTTCAGTAATGTTAGTGTTGTTTGCGATTTCGTTGATAAAGCCATCGGTCTGTTCACTTGCCCATTCGTTTATCAGGTCAATCGCTGGTTGTGTTGCATTGGCAAAATCGACTTCAGTGACTGGTGCTGCATATTCTCCTGTCGCAATATCAAGAAAGCCGGTTTTGAGCGGCAGATCTGGTTGGGCGAAAATGCGATTGGCGGTGTTTAGCACAAGTTCTTCGTTGTTACGTATAGCCAGAGTTTGTGCAAGAGCATTAAAAGATCGATGCACGGAAGTTTCATCGATAGCGTCCTGTGCCAGCAGATTAGCCAACTCACTATCTGTCGCACCGGCAGCCCCGGCACGCAGGAATGACAGTGCGGTGGCCATGCTGTAGCCGCTGGCTACTGCGTTTTCGTCTGGTTGATCATTGGCCTGTGCGCGATGTAGTACAAGTGAAAAATCGTTGATGGCAGTGACCACGGCATCAGTCACTTCACTCGACGGATCGTCAGCCAATCGTCGTTCGCGAATTTCACCGAAACGTTCGGTTGCGATTGCGGACTGAGCAATAACTTGTGAGCTACTCATCTGGTTAGCCGGACCATTCACACCACTACTGTCACCAGGGTCAACTGCAACAGGAGGGTCAGCTGGGTCAACAGGGTCAACAGGGTCAACAGGGTCAACTAAAGCGGGACTGCTTGAGCTGTCGCATGCGCTTATAAATACTACCAGCACTGCGGTCGCGAGAATGGCTGCTTTTCGAATGGCCGTCAGAACACAAAATGTAGAAAAAGTCCGTTGCATTATATTTCGCCTGGATTTTTATTAATGGGAATAATATCCCATATTCAATTGCTTGGCAAGCGGCAAAGAAATTGTAAATATGTAGTACATGTATTACAATGTAATACAAATTAAAGAGAGGGTTTCCGATGGGTGCGACTCAAATGCTGACTGTGCGGATACCAGAAGAGGATCTGAAAAAGCTGGATCAACTAGCTGCTGTTCAAGGTCGACCTCGATCGCAGTTGGTTCAAGAGGCTTTGGCGGAGTTAATAAGCAAAAGCGAAAACCTCCGTGATCTTGAGTTTGCAAGATTGAAGAAACGTCTGAAACCAGCCATCGTTGAACAGTGTAGGTTACTTGATGAGTCGGGATCTTTTGCCGATGACAATCGAACTTTCTGAGCGGTCCAATGGCACAGTTTGATGTATTTGCAAATGCGAATAGCAAAACGGTAAAGCAGTTTCCCTTTTTACTGGAAGTTCAATCAAATTTG
>CAYLZS010000407.1:0-1851 GCA_964388065.1 uncultured Granulosicoccaceae bacterium | reverse complement strand
TCTGTAGTGCGAAGTGCAAAATAGGTGGAAAATAAAAATATAATAAAGAAGGCAATATTCAGCGCGATTGGCATCATGTATTTACCAATGCCCGGTGCTATTACATAAACCAAAAAGCTGAGCAGTATTAGTACAATTGGATTCAGTACAGCAACCCACCTTGGATAACGCGTTCTCCCAGTGAGCGTTAGCCAGATAAAAATTATTGAGAACACCAGTGCTGTTACTCTTATAACGGTTAGCAGTGTTTCGTAACGTAGGTCATAGAGGGCAAGCTCTGTACCAGCCATATCAGCACCTACCGTATTGACAATAAGAGATGCCGTAGCGCGCGAACCGATCCACACCACTCCTATAATGAACCCGTAAGCCATTACCCAGAATGCTAACAACGCAGCAGTCCGATTCCCTGGTAGCAACATATGGTACAAGTGCCAACACCCAACAACGTACAGCGGAGCACCCAGTACGCCAAAAAAATGGCCGGTGGTAGCCTGCTCAGTTGAAACGCCCTTGAAAAACTCAAAACCCTCGCCGTAACGAGCCAACTCATCAAAGTGAAGCAGAAATTCACCTATGCCGACAAGGGTTGCCGCAAGCAGCCCGATAAAACCGGCACAGACTACTGCCGCTTTGTTATTTACCAATTTGACTCTCCATGGGTCACGGTGAAAACACCCTTTACACCTTATGTCCGGCAACGCCCGGACAGCAGACAAGAATATCTTCTGAAAGTTTAGTGAATATTAAAAAAAGTACTCTCTGGATTCTACAACTATCTAAGATAAGAGGAAATACTTGGGAGAAATACCAATCAGAAATACCAAAGACGATCGATTGATATGACCAAATCATTGGCTAGAACTCTGCGCAAATAGTGAAGATCGATTGAAAGGACTGGTTGGTTCCATTGCAATACATGTGGCAATGAAAGCCTTGACCCACAAATTCTTTAGCTCCCTGTTAGTATTTCCACACTCTCGCTAGCTTCATCGTTAATTTAGAATTACGACACAAAACACAATTGCGACTATCTTGACATATTACGTCACGAATTTATAGGGTCAAGGCTTGACAAAGTACATTGAAGTTAAAATATGCCCGTCATGGTAGGCTACATATAATGTACATTGTCGGGAGTTGACCCCCAAAGGTGTTCTCATAAACGCGCC
Organism: uncultured Granulosicoccaceae bacterium; assembly: GCA_964388065.1. GTDB lineage: Bacteria > Pseudomonadota > Gammaproteobacteria > Granulosicoccales > Granulosicoccaceae. The sequence goes on along the minus strand of CAYLZS010000407.1, from coordinate 679 downwards.
CGCCATAGTCACCGCCAGGCTACAACTCTATGGTCACTTTACCGCTGCGGTTTTTATTGAGTGGATTTGCGACAGAGCCAACCGCCTTGGTTTAACTGGTTGGCTCAAATGTCATAGTGATCAGTATCTGGAGATTGAAGTGACTGGCCACCAGGTACTGGTGGATGCCATGGAAACAGCCTGTAGCCTCGGCCCGATATCGGCCGACGTCGAGCAAATCGACGTTCAAATCTTTAGTGATTTGCAAATTCACAGCGGTTTTGCCGTTATCGACCCGTGAGGTAGAGGAACTGTTCAATATTTGTACAGCGCTTTTCATCGACAAGCGGCTCAAATCATAAGATAATTGCGCTTTAAGGCTCTGAGTTGGTAAGAAATGACGACTGAACCTGTTGGTCTATCGCAGGATCTAACCGCACAGCGCGTCATGCGTGCACAAGTGGGTGAGCACGATTTAGCGATATGGCGCAGCGCATCATCGAATGTGCAAGCGTGGGCCAACCGTTGTCCGCATCGAGGTATGCGGCTATCACATGGTTTTGTGCGTGGTGAATCCCTGGCCTGTGCCTATCATGGCTGGCACTACAACTGCGAAGGCACGTGTCATTACATACCAGCCCACCCGGAGCTCGAACCACCTAAAACCATCAAGCCTGTAGCATTTAGTGTAGTGGAACAA